>NZ_JBLEBI010000079.1:0-28135 GCF_047340315.1 Streptomyces sp. AF1A | reverse complement strand
GACGGCGGCGGCCATGGCCCGCGGCGGCAGGTCGACGTCCTGCTGCGGCTTGGGCTCGAAGCCCACGGGCAGGGCCACCAGGTGCCGGGAGGCGATGGACGAGCGCCAGCTCAACTCCTCCTCGGCGCATTCGAGTTGGACGTCGGGCAGCCGGGTCAGCAGGGCGTCGACGCCGACGTCGGCGATGGCGCGGCCGATGTCCTGGCCGGGGCACTCGTGCGGGCCTCCGCCGAAGGCGAGGTGCGAGCGGTTGCCCTGCATGCTCGCGGACAGGTCGGGCCGCACCCGCGGGTCGAGGTTGCCGGGTGCGGGCGCGAAGAGCAGCCCGTCGCCCTTGCGGATGCGCTGCCCGCCCAGCTCGGTGTCCTGCTTGGCGTAGTAGCCGAAAACGGTGCTGAACGGCGGCTCGTCCCACAGGGACTGCTCGATCGCCTCCGGCACCGTCATCTGCCCGCCGTTGAGCTGGGCGCGGAAGCCCGGCTCGGTCAGGACCATGCGCAGCGCGTTGGCGAGGAGGTTGGCGGTGGCCTCGTAGGCCGCGAACAGCACGAGGCGCAGGTGTTCGCGGACCTCGTCGTCGCTGAGCCCGGCCGGGTGGGTGATGAGGTGACTGGTGAAGTCGTCCTCGGGACGGGCGCGGCGCCGGGTGGTGAGCCGGCTGAGCGCGTCCATGACGTAGGCGTGGCTCTGGAGGGCGGTCTCGCTGCCCTTCAGCGCGTCCCGGGCCGCCTGCACCATCCGGTCGTTGTACTCCTCCGGCATGCCGAGGATGTCGCACATGACCGCCATCGGCAGATGCTCGGCGAACTGGGAGACCAGGTCGGCGCGGCCCCGTTCGCAGAAGCCGTTGACCAGGCCCTGGGTGTGGCGGCCGATGTGGCGGCGGACGCTGCGGTGGTCGATGGTGCCCATGGCCGCGGTGACGGCGGCGCGCAGCCGCTGGTGTTCGTCGCCCTCGGCGTGCGAGCAGATGGGCTGCCAGGCGATGTGCGGCATCAGCGGGTGGTCGGGCTTGACCATGCCCTCCAGCAGCGGGGACCAGATCCGGCTGTCGCGGGTGTACTGCGAGGGGCTGCGCACCATCTGGAGGTTCTCGGCGTGCCCGAGCACCACCCACATCGGGACGTCGTCGTGCAGCAGCACGGGGGCCACGGGGCCGTGCTGCTCGCGCAGCCGCTCGTAGAGGCCGTCCAGGTCCTCCGCGTCGGGGCCGTAGAGCCGGTGCAGTCCCCCGGGGCCGAGGCCGTGCGCCGGGCAGCCCGGCGGGGGGCCGGACTGGGTGGCGTGCGTACCGGTCGGGGTTTGGGGTTCAGGCGTCACAGTGATCGCTCCGGAAGCGGAAAAGCGGTAGGGGTCTGGGGCCGGTCGGCCGCGTGTCAGGTGAGGGCGCCGGACAGGGCGATCGAGTGCAGGAAGCGCATGAGGGTCATCAGTACGTCCTTGCTGGAGGCCCGGCGTCGCACGTCGCACTCGAGGATCGGGATCTCCGGGGTCAGGTCCAGCGCGGTGCGCAGTTCCTCGATCGGGTAACGGGGCGCGTCGGGGAAGGAGTTGACCGCGACGACGAAGGGCACGCCGCGTTCCTCGAGCCGGCCCATGACGTCGAAGCTGACTTCCAGGCGCCGGGTGTCGACCAGCACGACCGCGCCGAGCGCGCCTTCGAACAGTCCGTTCCACAGGAACCAGAAGCGCTCCTGACCGGGGGTGCCGAAGAGGTAGAGCACGAGTTTGTCGGTGATGCCGATGCGGCCGAAGTCCATGGCCACGGTGGTGGCCGTCTTCGAGTCGGAGCCGTAGTTGTCGTCGACCCCGATGCCGGCCTGGGTCATGGTCTCCTCGGTGGTCAGCGGTCTGATCTCGCTGACGGAGCCCACCATGGTGGTCTTGCCGACGCCGAAGCCGCCCACGATCACGATCTTCACCGCGGCCTGGGCCGTGTGCGGCAGATGGTCCTCGGTGCGGGGGCCGGGGATCGCGTCAGAGCTTTTGAAGTCCATGCATCACCGCTTCGAGGAGTGAACGGTCGGGGACCGCCCGGCGGACGATCGGGGCGCGCGCCTGCACCAGTTCGGCCGCGATCATCTCCGTGATCAGTACGGTCACCGCGCTGAACGGAAGGCTGAGATAGGCCGAGAGCTCGGCCACGGACAGCGGCGCCGTGCACAGCTGGAGCACTGCCGCGTGCTCGGGCGAGGCACCGGGCGCGGGCGCGCGGCGGGCCACGATCAGGGTCACGAGGTCGAGTTCGGCGCGGGCGCCGTCGGCGGAGCCGGTGACGGCGTAGAGCCGTTCGGGGTTCCGGGGCGGCGGCTGGCCGGCCGCGGGCGGGGACGGCTGTGGGGGCGGCGGGCTCGGCGGGTCCGGCCGGCGCCGTTTGCGTCGTGGAGGTGTCATACGGTCTGCCCGTTCCGCCGGGGTGGGCTGGTGAGATGGGCGCCGATCCGGACGACGAGGTCGCGCATCATGCCGCTCATCCGGCCCGGTTCGCAGGTGACGTCGGCGAGCACGGCGAGGTAGGCGTTGGCGCCCGCGTTCATGAGGTAGAAGTAGCCGCCTTCGATCTCGATGACGACGACCTTCATCTCGCCGGCACCGGGGATCTCCTGGATGATGGCGCCGGCCAGGCTCTGCATGCCCGCGCAGGCGGCGGCCACCCGGTCGGCGGCGTCGGGGTCGCCGCCGTACCGGGCGATGCGCAGCCCGTCGGCGGAGAGCACGACGATCATCTCGATACCCGGCACTCCGTCGTTCAGCTGCTTGAGCATCCAGTCGAAGTTGCCTCGCTGCTGGATCACTTGAGGTTCCCCTCGTCGTCGGCCTCGGTGGGGACGGCCGAATCATCGATCAGGTGCAGGTACTTGGTCGGATTGAGCGTGAAGTCGGTCAGTTCGGGTGCGGTGGCGTCCTCGGGCATGCCCTTGCGCAGGCCGTCGAAGAAGGAGTCGATCCACATGCCCGGCGGGCGCTCCATCAGCTTCTTGCGCTCGGGGTCGATCTCGGGCTCGGGCTCCGGCTTGGGCTGCGACCAGACGGTGGGCCGGCCCTCCCGCTCGGCCCGTTCGATGGCGGCCTGTTCGGCGATCCGCTGGCTGAGCGGTGTCTTCACCCGGCTGCGGCGCTGCGGCAGACCGCCCGCCGTCCACTCGGTGACCTCGGGGACGTCGTCCTCCATGGAGATCCCGGCGGGGATCTTGGGGCTGGTGGGGCGGCGCTTCTTGGGCGGGCGCTTGGGGCCCTCGACGGCGCCGAGTTCGGGAATGGGGATGCCGGTCGCGCCGATGCCGTGGGCGGCGCCGACGCCGGGTTCGGTGGTGGTCATCACGCGCGGCACGACGAGGATCGCGCGGACGCCTCCGTAGGCGGAGGTGCGCAGCGAGACCTCCATGTCGAACTGCTTGCAGAGCCGGCCGACGACGGCGAGGCCGAGCCGCGGGTTCTCGCCGAGGTTCTGCGCGTCGTCGCCGTTCTTGGCGTCCTCGATCATCTTCTCGATGCGGGCGCGGGACTCCTCGCTGAGGCTGACGCCGGCGTCCTCGATCTCGATGGCGATGCCGGTCTGCACCTCGGCGGCGGTGACGTGCACCTTCGTGGAGGGCGGCGAGTAGCGGGTGGCGTTGTCCATGAGCTCGGCGGCGGCGTGGATGACCGGCTCGACGGCGGTGCCCTTGATGTTGATGTTGCAGATGGACGCCAGGTGGATGCGCCGGTACTCCAGGATCCGGGACATGGCGCCGCGCAGTGTGCTGTAGAGGGAGACCGGCAGGGGCCACTGGCGGCCGGGGCGGCCGCCCCCGAGGACGCCGATGGTGTCGGCGAGCCGTCCGATCAGCGAGGTGCCGTGGTCCAGGCGCAGCAGGTCGTCGAAGACCTCGGGGTTGCGGCCGTGGTCCTCCTCCATCTCCCGCAGCTCCTTGGCCTGCTGGTGGACGATGGCCTGGACGCGGCGGGCGATGCTGACGTAGGAGCGCTCCGTGGCGTCGCGCATCGAGATCTCGTGGTCGACGCCGCGCAGCGCGATGCGCAGCAGCTCGCGGTACGACTCGGGCAGGGCGCGCAGCTCGGGGTCCACGTCGTAGACGTTGCGCAGCACCTCGCGCAGCACCTCGCCGGCCCGGAGCCGGGCCAGCGCGGTGGGCAGGACGTCGGTGGCGAAGCGGGCGATCAGCTCGTCGTGGGCGGCGAGCCGGTGCTCCAGATACGCGACGTGGCGGGCGTGTTCGGCCTGCTCCTCGCGGAGCCTGCGGCCGCGCCGGGCTGCCTCGGCCGCGGTGACGAGCACCAGGAACACGGCCACGGCTCCGCAGACACCCACGGCGATCCGGGCCGCGGCGGGTACCAGGGCGACGCCGGCCCCGGTCGCGGCGCCCATCACTAGGGCCGGTGGCAACAGCACGCGCGCGTAGGGACGTTCACGGCGACCGGGAGGCTTCTGAACACTCACCATGGATGCCTTCTGAGACGAGTCGGCTGGGTGTCGGAGGTGCGTTGGAGGGGAAGATTCATGGAACAGACAGGATGTACGGTGTGTTTGGGAACAAGCGCACGAATAACCTCAACTCGGTGCGCCGCGGGCGAGCTTAGTCCGACCGGATCATCGCCGTGTCATATTCAGCAAGCACCTGAAATCGCCCGTGGCCGAGGAGTACGCTCGGCTGCATTTATACGCTGAGCTTCTCTTCGTACGCGTTCGGTTACGACGTACGGGCGTGCGAAAGCGGCTCACCGAGAGGGGTGAAATCAGCTTCGGCGCGGGCCTCGTCTCGGGCAGATCCAGGCGTCCTGGCCCGCCCCGCCGGACCGGAACGTGCGGCTCCCGCTCCCCCGGGGCGCGCCGCCCGCGACGGCGGCGGCGGTCAACTGCGGGTGAGGGCCCTACGGTTCACCGCGTACGGCGGGGAACGCGGCGCACGACGCGCAGCGCGCCCTGTGGCTCCCGCGGGCGCAGCGACCGGGGCGCCGGCCGCCGGCCCTGGGCGGCGTGGCTCTCGCCGACGGCAGCCCAATCCCCGGCTTCCCCGGCGCACCGAGGGAGGCCGGGGACGTCACCGGGTACGGCGGCCGAAACCCTTCCTCACGGCAGCCGGCGCGGTGGCACTCCCCCGGCGCCGCTTCCCGCGGCGCCGGGCGTGGTGCCGCTCACCCCACCGACGAGTAGGCCACGACTCCCCGCAGCAGCTGGTCGACGGCCTTGCGCGCGGCCTTCGCCACGGTGGAGCCCTCGACGGGAGCCGCCGCGGAGATCTGCCCGAGCACGTCGATCACCTGCTTGCACCAGCGCACGAAGTCACCCGCGGGCATCTCCGCCTCGCGCAGCACCTCGTCCAGGGCCGTGCCCGAGGCCCACATGTAGGCGGCCCAGGCGAAGCCGAGGTCCGGCTCGCGCTGGCCGACACCCTCGGTCTGGTTGATGCGGAACTCCTCCTCCAGGCCGTCCAGCCTGCCCCAGATCCGCACCATCTCGCCCAGCGCGGCCTTCGCCTTGCCGGAGGGCAGCTTCGGTGCGAGCGCGTCGTCGCCCACCCGGGCCTCGTACACCAACGCGGAGACACACGCGGCGAGTTCGGCGGGGCTCAGGCCCTCCCAGACGCGCTCGCGCAGGCACTCGCTGGCGAGCAGGTCGAGTTCGCCGTACAGCCGGGCGAGCCGCTTGCCGTGCTCGGTGACCTCGTCGCCCCGCAGATAGTCCAGTTCGGTCAGCAGGGCGACGATCCGGTCGAAGGTCCGCGCGATCGTGTTCGTACGGCCCTCGATGCGGCGCTCCAGCTGCGAGGTGTCGCGCAGCAGCCGGTGGTAGCGCTCGGCCCAACGGGCGTGGTCCTCACGGTCGTTGCAGCCGTGGCAGGGGTGGGCCCGGATCGCCGTGCGCAGCCGGGCGATCTCCCGGTCGTCGGCGGCCTGGGAGCGCCGCTTGCGGACCCGGTCCGGGGGGATGTGCCCGGCCTTGGTGCGCAGCGCGGACGCGAGGTCCCGGCGGGACTGCGGCGAGCGCGGGTTGAACGTGCGCGGGATGCGCATCCGGTCCAGCGGTTCGACCGGTACCGGGAAGTCCATCGACGCGAGCCGCTTGACCTGCCGCTCGGCGGTCAGCACCAGGGGGCGCGGCCCGTCGAGGTGGTCGAAGCCGCGGTGGCCGTTGGAGCGGCCGGCCGGCAGGCCGGGGTCCAGGACCAGCGCGAGGCCCGCGTACTTGCCCGTGGGCACGTGGATGACGTCGCCGGGCTTGAGCTTCTCCAGGGCGACCGCGGCCTCGGCCCGCCGCAGCGCCGCGCCCTGCCGGGCCAGCTCCGTCTCGCGGTCCTTCAGTTCGCGGCGCAGCCGCGCGTACTCCTCGAAGTCGCCGAGGTGGCAGGTCATGGAGGCCTTGTAGCCGGCCAGGCCCTCCTCGTTGCGCTGCACCTGCCGGGAGATCCCGACGACCGACTTGTCGGCCTGGAACTGCGCGAAGGAGGTCTCCAGCAGCTCGCGGGAGCGGTGCCGGCCGAACTGCTCGACCAGGTTGACCGCCATGTTGTACGACGGCTTGAAGCTGGAGCGCAGCGGGTAGGTGCGGGTGCCGGCGAGACCCGCCAGGTGCTCGGGGCTCATGCCGCGCTGCCAGAGCACCACGGCGTGGCCCTCGACGTCGATGCCCCGGCGGCCCGCACGGCCCGTCAGCTGGGTGTACTCGCCGGGGGTGATGTCGGCGTGCTGCTCGCCGTTCCACTTGACGAGCTTCTCCAGCACCACCGAGCGGGCGGGCATGTTGATGCCGAGCGCCAGGGTCTCGGTGGCGAACACGGCCTTGACCAGGCCGCGCACGAACAGCTCCTCGACGACCTCCTTGAAGGTCGGCAGCATGCCCGCGTGGTGGGCGGCGATGCCTCGCTCCAGGCCCTCCAGCCACTCGTAGTAGCCGAGGACGTGCAGGTCCTCCGGTGCGATGTGGGCCGTGCGCTCCTCGACCAGGGCGCGGACCCGTTCCCGCGCCTCCTCGTCGTTGAGCCTGAGGCCCGCGTACAGGCACTGCTGGACCGCGGCCTCGCACGCGGCGCGGCTGAAGATGAAGGTGATGGCCGGGAGCAGGCCCTCCGAGTCCAGGCGCTCGATGACCTCGGGCCGACCCGGGGTCCACACGCGGGAGCGCTGTCTGCGCTCCCGCTCCCGGTCGGCCTCGCGCATCGCGCGGCCGCGTCTGCGGTCCTGGTACGACGGCCGGCTGGCCTCCATGCGGGCGAGGCGGACCAGGTCGGGGTTGACGGCCTTCTTGTGGCCCTCGCCCTCCTCGAACAGGTCGTACATCCGCCGCCCGGCGAGCACGTGCTGGAACAGCGGCACGGGCCGGTGCTCGGAGACGATCACCTCGGTGTCGCCGCGGACCGTGTCCAGCCAGTCACCGAACTCCTCGGCGTTGGAGACGGTCGCGGAGAGCGACACCAGGGTCACCGACTCCGGCAGGTGGATGATCACTTCCTCCCAGACGGCGCCGCGGAAGCGGTCGGAGAGGTAGTGCACCTCGTCCATGACCACATAGCCCAGGCCGAGGAGGGTCTGGGAGCCCGCGTACAGCATGTTGCGCAGGACCTCGGTGGTCATCACGACCACCGGGGCGTCGGAGTTCACGCTGTTGTCGCCGGTGAGCAGACCCACCTTCGCGCTGCCGTAGCGGCGGCACAGGTCGGCGTACTTCTGGTTCGACAGCGCCTTGATGGGTGTCGTGTAGAAGCACTTCCTGCCCTGCTGGAGGGCGAGGTGGACCGCGAACTCGCCCACGATCGTCTTGCCCGAGCCGGTGGGCGCGGCCACCAGCACACCCTTGCCCGCTTCGAGTGCCTGACAGGCCTCGATCTGGAAGGGGTCGAGGCCGAAGTCGTACATCTCGCGGAAGACCGCGAGCGCGGTGGCCTGCTCGGCTGCCCGCCTGCGGGCTGCCGCGTACCGCTCGGCCGGTGAGAGGTCCTCTGTCATCGTGCTTTCGAGCGTACCGGGCCCCACTGACAACAGGACGATCATTATCCGGAACGTGGGCTGATCGACAGGGACCCGGAAAAGACGGATGCCCCCGCCCGGCCGGGCGGGGGCGTTCGTGCGCGGTACGGCGATGCGATGCGGGGGGCCGGCTCAGGTCACGTCGTCGTAGCCGTTGATCCCGTCCGCGCCCGCCTGCTCGGGCAGCGCCCGGCTGGCCGCGACGGGCTCGGCCTCGCCGATGTCCTCGGGGGTGAGGTCCAGCTGGGAGGCCTCGTCGTCAGCGGGTCCCTCCGCGTCGCGGCGCGCCCGGCGCCGGTCGTTGAGGAGCGAGAAGCCGACGGCGATGAAGAACAGCGCCCAGATCGGCGCCGCCAGCGCGAGCATCGTGCCCGGGTCGGGGCTCGGGGTGGCCGCGGCCGCGAAGGCGGCGATGCCGACGATCATGCCCCGCCACCAGCCGAGCATCCGCCGACCCGACAGGATGCCGGTGAGATTGAGCATGGCCAGCAGCAACGGCATCTCGAAGGCGAGTCCGAAGACGACGATCATGCGGGTGACCAGGTCGACCAGGTCGTCCGCCGGCAGCAGGTTCTCGGTGCCGTTCGGCGAGAGGTCGATCATCACCCTCGCCGTCGTGGGCAGCACGTGGTAGGCCAGGTAGCCGCCACCGAGAAAGAGGGGGACGCCGCAGCCGACGAAGCTGTAGGCGTACTTCTTCTCGTGCCGGTGCAGGCCCGGCGCGACGAACGCCCACAGCTGGTACAGCCACACCGGTGACGCCAGGACGATGCCCGCCGTCAAGGCGACCTTCAGTGCCAGGGTGAAGGGCGCCAGCAGGCCGCTGATCGTGATGTGCGCGCAGTGGGCGTCCTTGGTCTTGGCCAGCTGCCCGAGGGACTGGGAGCAGCCGACCGAGTCGAGCACCGGCTTGGTGACGAAGTTGATGATGTCCTGGTAGAAGAAGGCCGCCACGATCGTGACGACGAGGATCGCCAGAACACCCTTGGCGAGCCGGTTGCGCAGCTCACGCAGATGTTCCCCGAGCGGCATCCGCCCCTCGGGATCCCTCTCCTTGTTGCGGGCAGACTTGAGCAACCCACATCCTCATCTCGTGCAGCGGACCGGATTCCCCGGTCCTCACGTCAGCGCTGGGTCGTGTCCGTCGGCTCGTGGACCGGCCGGGAGCTGGTCACGTCGCCGGGCGCGGCCTGGATCGTGCGCTGAGCCGGAGCCTGCTCCTCGGCGGGCTCTGCGGAGTTGTAGGCCTGCTTGCCCTCTTCCTTCATCGCCTTGGCCTCGCTCTTCAGGATGCGAGCGGACTTGCCGAGCGAACGCGCCATGTCCGGAAGCTTCTTGGAGCCGAACACGAGGACGATCACGAGAATCAACAGCACCAGGTGCCACGGCTCAAGTGCGCCACGGAACATAAGTCTTCACCTTCTCACTGAGGCGGGGCGGCAGGTCACGTCCGACCGGTCGGACAGTTGTCTGACCATCGTGCTGGCAGCGATCGTAACGCCCGGGGATGAACGGTGGACAATCCCTGTGCGTACTCCCGCTCCGCGGACCGCGCCTCGTATTTTTCGGGCCGCGACCAGCAGCGTACCTGGCCGGACCGGGAAGGTGACAGGGCGAAGTGACCCAAAGCGCATGACTCGGGGCGACATCACAGCGCGTCCACCGCGCGGGACGCGCTCACGGCAGCCCGCTCCAGGTCCTCGGCGGCCCGGTTGATACGGCGCGCGGAGTCCGCGACCTGCTGCCCGAGGCGCCGCGCCTCCAGGAACACCCGGACGGCGAGCACCCCCAGGACGGCGAGACCCAGGAACCCCATGGCTACCGCGAACATCGGCCAGAACATGGCGACGAGCCTAGACCGTCCCGAGGCCGGTACGGCAGCGGCCTACGCGGTGGAGTGCAGGCGCAGGGTCCTGACCCCCCCGCCGGTCAGCAGCTCCACGATGCGCTCCCCGGCCGGCTTGCGGACGGCGGCGCCGCACTCGGGGCAGGTGAAGGAGTAGAACGTCGTCCGGCTGCTGGCCCCGATGGCGAGGCGCAGCGCGCTCGCGGCCAGCTCGACGCGGCCACGGCAGTCCGGGCAGCCGGCCTTGAACACCACGGGGGCCACTCTTCTCATCCCCGCGAAGGCGGCGGCCACCGTCATCTCGCCCGCACCCGGCACCGGAGAGTCGTTCAAAGCGCTCGCTCCTGCCTCTCGTCCTGCCCCAGCCCCGGCCCGCCGGCCGCCCCGGGCACCGCGCCCGGCGGGCCGTCGTAGGCCGCCAGAGCCTCGCGGGCCGCCCGGCGGGCGCTGTCGGCCAGCTCGGGCGGGGAGACGATCCGGCCGTCCCGGCCGAGCCGCAGCGCCAGCCTGCGCAGGGAGGCCGGATCGGGGGTCCGCAGAGTGATACGCAGCCCGCCGTCGGGAAGCTCATCGGCGCTGTCGTGCGGGTAGTACTCGGCGACCCAGCGGCCACCCGGGCCGACCTCGACCACGACCTCGGGGTCCTCGGCGGCCGGCTGGACCAGGCCCTCGGACAGGTCGCGCAGTTCCACCTCGGGCGGCGCGGACGGCTCGTCGAGGACCCTGATCTCGGCGACCCGGTCGAGCCGGAAGGTGCGCCGGGCCTCGGAGCGGCGGCACCAGGCCTCCACGTAGGTGTGGCCGACGCTGACCAGGCGGATGGGGTCGATCTCGCGTTCGGTGACCTCGTCCCGGGCCGGGGAGTAGTACCGGATCCACAGCCGGCGGCGCTCGGAGATGGCCCGGTCGACGTCGGCGAAGACGCCGCCCTCGGACTCGAAGGTCACCGAGAGCCGGGAGCTGGCGCCCGCGGCCTCGCCCGCCGCCGCCTCCACCTTGGCGGTGGCGCGCAGCAGGGCCTGCCGGTCGCCCTCGCGCAGGCCGGGCAGCGTGGCGACCGCGCGGGCGGCCACCAGCAGCGCGGTGGCCTCGTCGGCGGCGAGCCGGAGCGGCTCGGCGGCCTCCTCGCCGAGCGCGGCCGGGTTGTGCCACCAGATGCGCTCGCCGTCGGTGTCGATGTCCAGCAGGTCTCCGCCGCGGAAGCTGGTGCCGCACATGGGCAGCACGTCGAGGTCGCCGACCAGCTCGTCCTCGGTGATGCCGAAGGCGCGGGCCACGTCCGCGACCCGGGCGCCGGGGCGCTCCCGCAGGTAGGTCACCAGGGAGAGCATCCGCCGGGTCTGGTCGATGGCGTTCACGGGCCTGACCGGTTTGCCTGCCACAGTCCTGCTCCCCCTCAGCCCTTGGCCACGGCGCGCAGCCGGTCCACCACGTCGGCCCGCAGCTCGGCCGGCTCCAGGACCACCACGTCCGGCCCGAACTCCACCAGCCAGGCGTCCAGGCCGTGCCCGTACGGAATCTCCAACTCGTCCCAGCCGTCGCCGCGTTCGCAGACCTTGGTGGCCTTCGCGCGCAGGGGGTAGCCGGCGCCGGAGCGCAACCGGATCAGCGCCGAGCGGTCGGCGATCTCGCCCGCCCAGCTCGCGACGGTCTCGCGCACGGTGACGACGTCGGGCACGGGCGCGGTGAAGCCGGTGCCGCGCGAGCGGACCTTCCCGGTGATCCGGGACAGCCGGAAGACGCGCTCCGCCCCCCGGTCCCGGTCCCAGCCGGCGAGATACCAGTGGCCGCGCCAGCACTCCAGCGCCCAGGGCTCGACGTGCCGGGGCTCGGGGTGGGCGGCGGAGGCCTTGCGGTAGTCGAAGACGACCGGGCGGCGGTCGCGGCAGGCCAGCATCAGCGGCTCGAAGGCGGCCTCGTGCACCGGGATGCGCGGTTCCAGCGCGCCGTGCGCCTCGTAGGGGTCGACGTCCTCGGGGAGCCCCGCGGCACGCAGCTTCTGCAGGGCGCCGCTGGCGGCGCCGGCGAGGCGGGCCTGCTGCCAGACCTTCGCGGCCAGCCCGAGGGCGGCGGCCTCCTCGGCGTCGAGGGTGATGGGCGGCAGGCGGTTGCTGCCGCGGCGGGCGAGATAGCCGACCTCGCCGTCGAGGTTCTCCACGGTCTCGATGACCAGGCCCAGTTCGCGCAGGTCGTCCTTGTCCCGCTCGAACATCCGGTTGAAGGAGTCGTCGGACCCGGCTTCGAGGTAGGCCTCGACGGACTCGCGCAGCTCGCGCTTGCTGAGCGGCCGCCGTGTCCCCAGCAGGCACAGCGCCAGGTTCATCAGCCGCTCGGCCTTGGCAATGGCCATCGACGCCCTTCGCCTTCCCTATGGTGCTTCCGACCGATGACCGTACCGCTCCGGGGCGCGGTGACAAAAGCCGAGGGCCCATGCCCGAACAGGCATGGGCCCCAGGTGATCGGATCCGGTCGGACCCGGCCGGTGGCTCGGGCGCGCTCAGACCCCGAGCAGGTCCACCACGAAGATCAGCGTCTCGCCGGGCTTGATCGCCGGGGTCGGGCTCTGGTTGCCGTAGGCGAGGTGGGCCGGAATGGTCAGCTGGCGGCGGCCGCCGACCTTCATGCCCTGCACGCCCTGGTCCCAGCCCTTGATGACCCGGCCCGCACCCAGCGGGAAGCGGAACGGGGTGCCACGGTTCCAGCTGGCGTCGAACTCCTCGCCGGTGCTGAAGGCGACACCCACATAGTGGACGGTGACGGTCTGACCCGCCTGCGCCACCGCCCCGTCGCCCTCCCAGATGTCCTTGATCTCGAGGTCCGCCGGGGGCTCGCCGCCCGGGAAGTCGATCTCGGGCTTCTCGATGCTCACGTCAAAAGCTCCTGCTGGTGTACGACACGAAACGCCGACAGTCTTTCATCCCCGCAGCCCGCACGCCCGCCACGGGCGCCCCGCGCTACATCGCCGCGAGGATGTCCACCGTGAACACCAGGGTGGAGCCCTTCTTGATGACCCCGCCGCCCGGCGGCGTGTCGCCGTAGCCGAGGTCCGGCGGCACCACGATCAGCACCCGGCTGCCCACCTTCTTGCTGGTCAGGCCCTGCGCCAGGCCCTTGACCGCCTCCTGCATCTGCTGCAGCGAGAACTGGCTGAGCCGCCCCGAGCCATAGGTCTGCTGAAACGTCTTGCCGCTGTCCCAGACCAGCCCCTGGAACTGGCACAGGACCGCCTGGTTTGCCCCGACCTCGGGGCCGTCGCCCTCCAGGACGTAGACCGACACCAGCTTCGTCGGCGGACTGGTCTTGGGGACGGTGACCTTCGGGACGTTGCCGTCCGTGTTGGTGGCGACCTTCGGCAGGGCCGCGTCGGTCTGCGGCACCTCGGTGCCCTTCGCCGAGCTCTTGGAGTTGAAGACGTCGACCAGGTCGATGACGAACACCAGCGTGTCGGTGCCCTTGATGCCCGCCTGCGGCTGCCCCGCCTTGCCGTAGCCCCACGTGGGCGGCACGGCGATCTGCACGCGGCTGCCGACCTTCTTGCCCACCAGCGCATACCGCCAGCCGTCGATGATGCTGCCCTGCGCGAGCTGCATGACCAGCGGGCTCTTGCGGTCGTAGGAGTTGTCGAACACCTTCGCGGTGTTCCAGATCTGGCCCAGGTAGTTCGCCTGGATGAAGTCGTTCTCCGCGACCGCACGGCCGCCGCCCGCGATCACCGTCTTCACCGCGAGGTCCTTCGACGGCTCCCCCTGCCCCTTGGCCACGGTCGGCTTCTCGCCGAACTTCGTGCCCGCCGTGATCGCCGGCAGCGGCCCGTCCACGATCTTGGGCGGCGGCACGCTGGACACCGACGGCGACGGCGAGGCGCTCGCCTTGCTGGAGTCGGACTTGCCGCCGCCGCAGCCGGCGAGCGTGACCAGTCCTGCGGGTACTGCGGCGAGGAGGAGTGAACGTCGGCGCACGGAACAGCCTCGTAATCGGTCGATCTTGCGGATGCGTGCGCGCAACTCTACGGCCTCGGCAGGGCGCCGTACGGAAAACGTACGGCGCCCGTGTGGCGTTCCGGTGATGCACCGGGAAAACGCCCGGCTCACCCGATGCCGGTCACATTCCGGCGATCAGCTTCTCGACCCGGTCGTCCACCGAACGGAACGGGTCCTTGCACAACACAGTGCGCTGTGCCTGGTCGTTGAGCTTCAGATGCACCCAGTCGACCGTGAAGTCCCTGCGCTGTTCCTGTGCCCGCCGGATGAAGTCGCCGCGCAGCCGCGCCCGAGTGGTCTGCGGCGGAACCGACTTGCCCTCGAAAATCTTCAAGTCGTTGCAGACCCGGGCGGCTTGGCCCTTCTTCTCCAGCAGGTAGTACAGGCCACGACGGCGGTGGATGTCGTGGTAGGCGAGATCTATCTGGGCGACCCGCGGATGCGACATGGTCATGTTGTGCTTCGCCCGGTACCGCTCGATGAGCTGGTACTTCATCACCCAGTCGATCTCGGTCGCGATCCGGTCCAGCTCCTCGGTCTCGATCGCGTCCAGGGTCCGGCCCCACAGCTCCAGGACCTGCGCGACCGTGCCGGTGCGGATGCCGCGGCGGTCGCAGAAGTCCACGGCCTTGTCGAAGTACTCGCGCTGCACCTCCAGCGCGGACGCCTCCCGGCCGCTGGCCAGGCGCACCTTGCGCCGGCCCGTGATGTCGTGGCTGACCTCGCGGATCGCCCGGATCGGGTTCTCCAGCGTGAGGTCCCGCATCACCGTGCCCGCCTCGATCATGCGCAGCACCAGGTCGGTCGCGCCCACCTTCAGCAGCATCGTCGTCTCGGACATGTTCGAATCGCCCACGATGACGTGCAGCCGGCGGTAACGCTCCGCGTCCGCGTGCGGTTCGTCGCGTGTGTTGATGATCGGCCGGGACCGGGTCGTCGCCGACGACACGCCCTCCCAGATGTGCTCGGCGCGCTGGCTCACGCAGTACACGGCACCGCGCGGCGTCTGCAGCACCTTGCCCGCACCGCACAGCAGCTGCCGGGTGACCAGGAACGGGATGAGGATGTCCGCGAGCCGGGAGAACTCGCCGTGCCGGGCCACCAGATAGTTCTCGTGGCAGCCGTAGGAGTTTCCCGCCGAATCGGTGTTGTTCTTGAAGAGGTAGACGTCGCCCGCGATTCCCTCCTCGTGCAGGCGTCGTTCCGCGTCCACCAGGAGTCCTTCGAGAATGCGCTCGCCGGCCTTGTCGTGGGTGACCAGTTCGATCACATTGTCACACTCGGGTGTCGCGTATTCCGGATGTGAGCCCACGTCGAGATAGAGCCGGGCGCCGTTTCGCAGAAAGACATTGCTGCTGCGGCCCCATGACACGACACGGCGGAAGAGGTACCGCGCCACCTCGTCAGGCGACAGGCGGCGCTGTCCCCTGAACGTGCACGTGACGCCGTACTCGTTCTCCAGCCCGAAAATGCGGCGGTCCATGACTGAACATTACGCCCGATCCCCCGAGCTGAAACGGGGTTCGGCAGCACGATTTGGATCATTTTCCGATGAAGCCGCAACGACCCCGCCCCATGCGGGAGCTGCGAGGACCCGTCCGGTGGCGCCCAGGACCAGCAGCGACACGGCCCCCGCCGCGCCCGGCACCGCGAAACCCCACAGCGTGCCACCGGCCTCGACCACCGGCCCGGCCACCCCCGTTCCGACCGACGCACCCACCGTGAACGTCGTCACCAGCCAGGAGAACGCCTCGGTGACCGTCCCGCCCGGCGCGTGCCGGTCCACCAGGACGAACGCACACGCGATGCACGGCGCCAGGAACACCCCGGACACCACCGACAGCGCCACCATCGCCACCGCCCCCGGCCGCAGCATCAGCGGCAGATAACACACCGCCAGAAGAGCCACCAGCACGCGCAGTCGCCGCTCGGGCACACCGGACCACCGCCGCGCTCCGTACACCGAGCCGCCGACGAGCGCACCCAGCCCCAGCCCGGCCATCAGCCACCCGTACACCACGTCACCGCCGTGACCGTCCGCGTACGACACCGAGGCCACCGTGATGGAGCCCAGCGCGATCCCCACGAACAGGAAGGCCCCCAGCAGCGCCAGCAGACCGGGCGAGCGCAGCGCCCCCAGCCAGTGGGCCTCGCGCGGCGCAGACCGCCAGGCCCGCGAAGGCGGCGCGACGGCCACCGACAGCGCGCCCAGCACGCCCAGCAGGTTCAGCACCAGCAGGGCCGCACGCTCGTCCCACACCCAGACGCACAGGGTCACCAGCAGCGGCCCGACGGTGAACATGACCTCCTGCGCCACCGCGTCCATGGCGTACGCGGTGTGCACCTGCTCCTGGCGGCCCAGCACCGACGGCCACAGGGCCCGCAGCCCGCCCTCCAGGGGCGGCGTGAAGAGACCGGCCGCCCCGACGGCCGCATAGGCGAGCGGCAGCGGGTCGGTGCCGCAGAAGGCGAAGACGGCCATCGCCAGGGCCGACAGCAGGGCCGCGGGCAGCTGGACCCGCGGCTGGCCGTGCAGGTCCACCAGCCGGCCCAGCACGGGCTGACCGACCGCGTTCGCCACGCCGTACACGGCCGCCAGCGCGCCCGCCAGGCCGTAGCCGCCGCCCTCGGCGCGGACGAACAGCACCAGGGCGATCGCCGCGGTCGCATTGGGCAGCCGCCCGACCAGCGTGCCGGTGAGCAGCCGGAACGCGTGCCGCGCCCGGAGTATCTCCAGGTATCCCGTGGCCATGTCCTGACCTCCACCGAGTCGGCCGGGGCGCCGCGACGACCCGAAGTTTTACGTATAACCCCGACTCCCATACGTAGCATGAGCGCAGTTCACACGTCCAGGTGAACGACCCCGAGCAGAGGAGCACGCCCCCGGTGCCACCCAGCAGCACGCGCCCGACCAGCCGGGACGTCGCCCACGCCGCCGGAGTCTCCCAGGCCGCCGTCTCGCTCGTGCTCGGCGACAAATGGCGCGGCCGGGTCTCCGAGACCACCGCCGAACGCGTCCGCCGGGCCGCCCGCGAACTCGGCTACCGGCCCAACCTCGCCGCCCGCAACCTGCGCCTCGGCCGCACCCGCACCGTCCTGCTCGTCGTACCCGCCCTCACGACCGAGTTCTTCGCCGGCGTCTACACCGGCGCCGCCCGCGTGGCCGCCGAACACGGCTTCGGCGTCGTCCTCTACCCCTCCCCCGAAGGCATCGGCCCTGCCCGCCCGTCGCCCACCACCCCCGAAGGAAGGCCCTCGCGGGCCGCCCCCATCCCCGACCCCTTCGCCTCCGCACAGGCCGCCCTCGACGGCGTCATCGCCTCCTCCATGGCCGCCGACGCCCTCACCGCCATCCGCGGCGACCAGCTGCCCCTCGTCATGCTCGACAGCGACCCCGAAGGCAGCCTCGGCGCCGCCACCGTCAACCTCGACATCGCCGGCGGCATGCGCCAGGTCGCCGACCACCTCCTCGGCCTCGGCCACCGCCGCGTGCTGCACCTCGCCGCCGACATCCCCTCCTGGACCTTCGACGTCCGCGCCCGCGAACTCGCCGCACGCCTCGCGGCCGTACCGGGCACCAGCCTGCGCACCGCCCGCGCGCCCCTCTCCATCGACGGCGCGCTCACCGCCACCGAGGCCGCCCTCACCGCCCCCGGACCCCGGCCCACGGCCGTCGTCTGCGACGACGACAAGCTCGCCGCCGGCGCCTACAAGGCCCTGCGCCGCCTCGGCCTGCGCATCCCGCACGACGTCTCCGTGACCGGCGTCGACGACCTCGGCCTGGCCACCGCCATCGACCCCGAGCTGACCACCGTACGACTCGACGCCGAACTCTTCGGCGAACGCGGCATGCGAGCCCTGCTGGCCGTCCTGGAGGGCCGCCGGCCGCAGGGCGGCGACATCCCCGTCGACCTGGTGGTCCGGGGCTCCACCGCCCCGCCTGCGGCCCCCTGACGCCCCCGGAAAACACCGGTGCCCCGGCCGGGACCACCGACCGGGGCACGGACGAGCACGGATCACTCCTCGTCGGAGTCGCCCGGCTCCTTCGACACGTCCACGCCGTCACCCTGCAGCAGACGCACCAGCTGACGACCGACGATGCGCTTGAACTTGCGCTTCTGCGGCCGCGTGCGGTCCAGCACCGCCACCTCCAGGCGCTCCGCGGGAATCTCCCGCTCGCTGCCGTTGGTGTCCCGGGACAGGGCCTGCACGGCCAGCTTCAGGGCCTCCGCCAGGCTCATGCCGTCACGGTGACGCTGGTCCAGGAAACTGCTGATCTGCTCGGCGTTGCCGCCCACCGCGACCGAGCCGTGCTCGTCCACGATGGACCCGTCGTGCGGCAGCCGGTAGATCTGGTCGCCCTCCGGGGTCTCCCCCACCTCGGCCACCACCAGCTCCACCTCGTACGGCTTCTCGGCCGCGGAGGAGAAGATCGTGCCCAGCGTCTGGGCGTACACGTTCGCCAGCCCGCGCGCGGTCACGTCGCCCCGGTCGTAGGTGTAACCGCGCAGGTCGGCGTAGCGGACACCGCCGATGCGCAGGTTCTCGTACTCGTTGTACTTGCCGGCGGCCGCGAAGCCGATCCGGTCGTAGATCTCGCTGAACTTGTGCAGCGCGCGGGACGGGTTCTCCCCGACGAACACGATGCCGTCGGCGTACTGCATGACCACCAGGCTGCGGCCACGGGCGATGCCCTTGCGGGCGTACTCCGCCCGGTCGGCCATGGCCTGCTGGGGTGAGACATAGAACGGCGTCGACACCGGTTATCCGTCCCTTTCTGTCATGGTCACTGGATCACCTTGATAAGAACCGGGCCCGCGCTCAGAGCAGGGCGGCCTTCGGGCCGTCCGGCTCCTCCAGGCGCCGCTGGAGCACCGAGCGGGCGATCTCGGAGGACTCGTCCTCGGTGAGCCGGCGGAAGCCGTCCTCGGTGATCACGGTGACGATCGGGTAGATCCGGCGGGCGACATCGGGACCACCGGTCGCCGAGTCGTCGTCTGCCGCGTCATAGAGGGCCTGCACCACCAGCGTGGTGGCCTGCTCCTCGCTCAGGTCGTCACGGAACAGCTTCTTCATCGCACCGCGCGCGAAGATCGAGCCGGAGCCCGTCGCCGCGAAGTTGTGCTCCTCGGAACGGCCGCCCGTCACGTCGTAGGAGAAGATCCGCCCCTTCTCGCGGTCCAGGTCGTACCCGGCGAACAGGGGCACCACGGCCAGGCCCTGCATGGCCATGCCGAGGTTGGAACGGATCATGGTCGACAACCGGTTGGCCTTGCCCTCCAGGGACAGCTGGGCGCCCTCGACCTTCTCGAAGTGCTCCAGCTCCAGCTGGAAGAGCTTGACCATCTCCACGGCGAGACCCGCGGTGCCGGCGATGCCGACCGCCGAGTACTCGTCCGCCGGGAACACCTTCTCGATGTCCCGCTGGGCGATCACGTTCCCCATCGTGGCCCGGCGGTCACCGGCGAGCACGACCCCGCCCGGGAACGTCGCGGCCACGATGGTCGTCCCGTGCGGCGCCTCGATCACGCCCTGGGTGGGCGGAAGCTGCCGGTTGCCGGGCAGCAGCTCGGGCTGGTGCTCGGCGAGGAAGTCCATGAAGGAAGAGGATCCTGGCGTCAGGAAGGCAGCTGGTAGACGCCCGGTGCTACGAGTGTTGGCTTCCACGCGTTTCCTTCCACGTATGCAGCAGCCCGCCTTATGACCTCGGGCTGATCCTTGAACTGCCCCAGTGCAGCGTTGCAGCTGAAGCACAGTACGCCACGGACCCTACCCGTCTCATGGCAGTGATCCACATGTGCGGGCAGAGCAGCCAGGCATATACAGCAGACGCCTCCTTGAGAGGCAATCAACAGGTCACGCTCGGCCTCGGTGAGGCCGTACTTGCGCTTGAGGTGATCCCGGCGCAGCTGAACCGCACGACACTCCCTGCAGCGACTGGCCAGGCCGTCCGGCGCGCTGTGCTTGCGATGCCACTCGCTGTGCGGCTTGACCTGGCCGCACGCCCGGCAGAGCTTGTGCCCCTCCGGAACGTCCACCCTCTCCCGGACCGTCTTCCCCACGGCCTCCCGGCGGCGCCGGTAGTGCGCGGCGCTGTACTCCGCCACACACTCCCGGCAGTACACCTGGAGGCCGTCACGCCGATTCCTGTCCCGCGCGAAAGCCGAGAGAGGCAGATCCCGCCCGCACTTCCGGCACTCCTTGGCGTTTGGCTCCTCAGCCACCTAACTCCCCCGCTACCTTCACTTCGAAGGCGAAGTGACCAAATCGCCTTTACTCTCCGCCCTTTTGTACGAAGCTCCGAACGAAATCCTCGGCGTTCTCCTCGAGGACGTCGTCGATCTCGTCCAGGACGGAGTCCACGTCGTCGCTCAGCTTCTCGTGCCGCTCCTTGAGGTCCTCCGAGGCCTGCGCGTCCTGCGCCTGCTCCTCGACCTCCTCGGTGGAGCGCGTCGCCTTCTGCTGACCGCCGCCGGTGTCCTTGGTTGCCATAACCCTCACCCCGCTCAGTTCGCCTGCCGATCGGTGATGATCAGACCCTATCGGCCGGGTCCGACATCGGCCCCGCAGTTTCCTCAACGTGCGGGGGCCATCTCGATGATTCCCGGGCGGGGGGATTTCCACCCTGCCGCCCGGGGCGGTACGCGTACCCGCCGAGGCCGCCTTTGATCGCGCTCAGCCGCCGGACAGGACCCTGACCAGGTCTTCCGCGGTGCGGCAGCGGTCCAGCAGCTCCTTGACGTGATTTCGCGTTCCGCGTAGCGGTTCCAGGGTTGGGACGCGCTGGAGGGAGTCGCGCCCGGGGAGGTCGAAGATGACCGAGTCCCAGGAGGCGGCCGCGACGTCGTCGGCGTACTGCTCCAGGCAGCGGCCGCGGAAGTAGGCGCGCGTGTCCTCCGGCGGCTTCCTGCGGGCCCTGTCGACCTCGGACTCGTCCAGGAGGCGCTTCATCCGCCCGCGGGCCGCCAGGCGGTTGTACAGGCCCTTCTCGGGGCGTACGTCGGCGTACTGGAGGTCGACGAGGTGCAGCCGGGCGGCGTCCCAGTCGAGGCCGTCGCGGCGGCGGTAGCCCTCCATGAGCTCGCGCTTGGCGACCCAGTCGAGTTCGCCGGCGAGGCTCATGGGGTCGTTCTCGAGCCGGGTGAGGGTGTCCTCCCAGCGGGTGAGGACGTCCTTGGTCTGGTCGTCGGCGTCGGCGCCGTAGCGCTCCTCGACGTATTTGCGGGAGAGCTCGTAGTACTCCATCTGGAGCTGCACGGCGGTCAGGGTGCGGCCGCTGCGCAGGGTGACCAGGCGCTTGAGCGACGGGTCGTGGGAGACCTGGTGGAGGGTGCGCACGGGCTGGTCGACCGCGAGGTCCACCGCGATGAAGCCGTCCTCGATCATGGCCAGGACCAGGGAGGTCGTGCCCAGCTTGAGGTAGGTGGAGATCTCCGACAGGTTGGCGTCCCCGATGATCACGTGCAGGCGGCGGTACTTCTCGGCGTCCGCGTGGGGTTCGTCCCGGGTGTTGATGATGGGGCGCTTGAGGGTGGTCTCCAGGCCGACCTCGACCTCGAAGTAGTCCGCGCGCTGGCTGAGCTGGAAGCCGTGTTCGTGGCCGTCCTGGCCGATGCCGACGCGGCCTGCGCCGGCGAAGACCTGGCGGGAGACGAAGAACGGGGTGAGGTGGCGCACGATGTCCGAGAAGGGGGTCTCCCGCTTCATCAGGTAGTTCTCGTGCGTGCCGTAGCTGGCGCCCTTGTTGTCGGTGTTGTTCTTGTAGAGGTGGATGGGCTGGGCGCCGGGGAGCTGTGCGGCCCGTTCGGCGGCCTCGGCCATGATGCGTTCGCCGGCCTTGTCCCACAGGACGGCGTCGCGGGGGTTGGTGACCTCGGGGGCGCTGTATTCGGGGTGGGCGTGGTCGACGTAGAGGCGGGCCCCGTTGGTCAGGATCACGTTGGCGAGGCCGATGTCCTCGTCGGTGAGCTGGCTGGCGTCGGCGGCCTCCCGGGCGAGGTCGAAGCCTCGCGCGTCGCGCAGCGGGTTCTCTTCCTCGAAGTCCCAGCGGGCCCGGCGGGCCCGGTGCATCGCCGCCGCGTAGGCGTTGACGATCTGGGACGAGGTGAGCATGGCATTGGCGTTGGGGTGGCCGGGGACGGAGATCCCGTACTCCGTCTCGATGCCCATTACTCGCCGTACGGTCATGCGGCCCTCCTTGCCCGGCGGCACCCTCGGTCGTGGGCGCCGCTCGCGTCCCGCTGGCGCTCCGGTGCGTGTGCGGTGCCCGTCCCCGCACTGCGCGACTCGGCGGTAGGAAAGAGCCTAGAACGCCTTTGCGCTGGTGGGGAGATCATTTGCGTCATTGGCTGCTCCGGTCGTGGCCGGAAAAACAGTCGGCTGCGGGTACCCCGGTGAAGGGCACCCGCAGCCGCCCTGCCTTTACAGGTACTGACCGGTGTTCGCCACCGTGTCGATGGAGCGTCCGGTGTCCGCGCCCTGCTTTCCGGTGATGAGGGTGCGGATGTAGACGATCCGTTCGCCCTTCTTTCCGGAGATGCGGGCCCAGTCGTCCGGGTTGGTGGTGTTGGGCAGGTCCTCGTTCTCCTTGAACTCGTCCACGCAGGCCTGGAGGAGGTGGGAGACGCGGAGGCCCTTCTGGTTCTTCTCGAGGAAGTCCTTGATCGCCATCTTCTTGGCGCGGCCCACGATGTTCTCGATCATGGCGCCGGAGTTGAAGTCCTTGAAGTAGAGGACTTCCTTGTCGCCGTTGGCGTAGGTGACCTCCAGGAAGCGGTTCTCCTCGGTTTCGGCGTACATGTGCTCGACCGCGGTCTGGATCATGCCCTGGACCGTGGCGCCCTTGTCGCCGCCGTGTTCCGCGAGGTCGTCGGCGTGCAGCGGGAGACGTTCCGTGAGGTACTTGCCGAAGATGTCCTTGGCCGCCTCGGCGTCGGGACGCTCGATCTTGATCTTCACGTCGAGCCGGCCGGGGCGCAGGATGGCGGGGTCGATCATGTCCTCGCGGTTGGAGGCGCCGATGACGACCACGTTCTGCAGGCCTTCGACGCCGTCGATCTCGGCGAGGAGCTGGGGGACGATGGTGTTCTCGACGTCGGAGCTGACGCCGGAGCCGCGGGTGCGGAAGAGGGACTCCATCTCGTCGAAGAAGACGATGACGGGGGTGCCCTCGCTGGCCTTCTCGCGGGCGCGCTGGAAGACGAGGCGGATCTGGCGCTCGGTCTCGCCGACGTACTTGTTGAGGAGCTCGGGTCCCTTGATGTTGAGGAAGAAGCTCTTGCCGGCGGCCTGGCCGGTGACCTCGGCGACCTTCTTGGCGAGCGAGTTCGCGACGGCCTTGGCGATGAGTGTCTTGCCGCAGCCGGGCGGGCCGTAGAGCAGGACGCCCTTGGGCGGACGCAGCTCGTGCTCCTTGAAGAGGTCGGGGTAGAGGTAGGGCAGCTCGACCGCGTCGCGGATGGCCTCGATCTGGTTGCCGAGGCCGCCGATGGCTTCGTAGCCGATGTCCGGGACCTCTTCGAGGACCAGTTCCTCGACCTCGCTCTTGGGCACGACCTCGTAGACGTAGCCGGAGCGGGGTTCGAGCAGGAGGGCGTCGCCGGGGCGGATGGTGACGTCCAGGAGCGGCTCGGCGAGGCGTACGACTCGTTCCTCGTCGGTGTGTCCGAGGACGAGGGCGCGTTCGCCGTCCTCGAGGATCTCCTTGAGGGTGACGATGTCGCCGACGCGCTCGAATTCCATGGCCTCGACCACGTTGAGCGCCTCGTTGAGCATGACCTCCTGGCCGCGCCGGAGCTCGTCGAGCTCGACGCTGGGGCTGACGTTCACCCGGAGCTTGCGGCCGCCGGTGAAGATGTCGGCGGTGCCGTCCTCGTTCGCCTGCAGGAAGACACCGAAGCCGGCCGGCGGCTGGGCGAGCCGGTCGACCTCTTCCTTGAGGGCCACGATCTGGTCGCGGGCCTCGCGGAGGGTGTTGGCCAGTCGTTCGTTCTGGGCGGACACGCCGGCCAGGTTGGTCTGCAGCTCGACGATCCGCTCCTCGAGAATCCTCGTGTGTCGCGGAGAGTCGGCGAGCTTGCGTCGCAGGACGGCGATCTCCTGCTCAAGGTAGGCGATCTGCCCGGCCGGGTCGTCGGACCCGCGTCCCGGGCGGATGCCGCGGTTCATGTCGTCGTCGTGGGCTGCCACGGTCCTCACCTCCTCCAAGGGGAGCTGGACGCTTCCAGACCCTACCTGGGTGGGTGTCGATTGAAACCCCTAGATCACAAAGACTGTCAAGGTGTGTCGTCGGTCACCCGGTGCGCTCTCCCTCGCACGGAGGGAATACCCACTCAACGTAATGCGGAAGCAGCTTGTTCCGCGCATGGCGTGGTCAAAACCCTGCAGAAGCGGCCGGAGTTGTCCGTTCCGGCCGGATCGGCCCGTAGATGGGCAGCCCGCGGGGCGCTGCCGCGGTCATCACGCAGAGCGACGGTGTGGGCGGGCGGTGTCACCCGCGGGCCCGGCCGGAAGTGACCGCCCCTGCTGCGGGGGGTCCTTGTCCCTGGTCGGGCGCTCGTACCCGGGCCTGCCGGGGTGGAAACCCGGAGGTGGCCGAACCGGGCGGGAACGGGGGCGGAGGTAGGGTCGGGGGTGTTCAACGGCCGCTGGGACGGACCGGGCTGGCGCCTGCCGGCCGGGCCTCCCGGCGCATCGACGGCAGGAGAGGTGACCGTGCAGCAGGAGGCCCCGGGCGGCGAGGCGCTGGAGGTCTGGATCGACCAGGATCTGTGTACCGGCGACGGCATCTGCGCCCAGTACGCCCCCGAGGTGTTCGAGCTGGACATCGACGGGCTGGCCTATGTGAAGGGCGCGGACGACGAGCTGCTTCAGGACAGGGGGGCGACGGCGCCGGTGCCGCTGCCCTTGCTCGCGGACGTGGTGGACTCGGCGAAGGAGTGTCCCGGCGAGTGCATTCACGTGCGCCGGGTGGTGGACAGGGTCGAGGTGTACGGGCCGGACGCGGGGTGAGCCGCGGTTTTCAGACGCTGTGGGCCCCGGTCCGCGTGGAGCGGAGGAAGGCGCTGCCGTTCCATCGCCATGTGGCCGGGGTCTTCACGTCGGGGCAGCAACTGGGCACGTCGTCGGAGGAGTAGCCGAGGAGGGTGGCGGAGACGGCTCCGTCGCGCACGGCGAAGTCGGTGACGGTGAGCCGGTCCTTGGGGTCGACGAGCGTGGCGACCACGCGCGCTGGGCCGCCGTTCGCGGAGCCGGTGAGGACGTAGACCGCGTCGGGCGGGGTGCCCATGGCGGAGTCGCAGTGCACGACGGCGACGGTTTCCGGTCTGCCGTCGCCGTCGAGGTCTCCGGTGGCCTTCTTGGCGACGATCGCCTTCACGGGTCCGCACTGCAGCGGGAAGGCGACGCCGGTGGTGCTGGGGGGCGCGGCGGCCGCGGGCGCGGTTTTCGCCTCCGTGCCGTGGGCCGGCTGGGCGGCCGTGGCCGATCCGGGTTGCACGAGGGAGGTGAGCGCCACCACGCCTGCCACGGCGGTGGCGGTGGCGACCCAGTGGATCGGCCGGGTGTGGGTGTGGGCGAGCTCCGGAACGGCGGATTGCTGCACTAGGAGTGTCTCCTGTGAGGGCTGTGCCGGTGGGGTGGCCAGCATGGTGCCACACGTCACAGTGCGGGGGAACGGCGGGGTGCGGGATTGGGGCGGCCGGCTTCGGTGCCGGCGGGCCGCGCCGGTCGAGCTGCTGTCAACGATCGGGCGCCGTGCCCGAGTTCCCCGGGTGGTTCGGGAACTGGGGCACGGCGCCCTTGCGTTGTTCGGTTGCGGGACGTGGCCGGTCAGCGGCCGGTGCCGCCGTCGGCGTTGGGGCCGGCGTAGTCCTCGCCGTAGGCGCCCTTGGCGGGGCGGCGTCGGCGCATGGGCGGTTCGACGCCGTCGGCGAGGCGGCGGGCGGTGAGCAGGAAGCCGGTGTGGCCGATCATCCGGTGGTCCGGGCGGACGGCCAGGCCTTCGATGTGCCAGTTGCGGATCATCGTCTCCCAGGCGGTCGGCTCGTTGAAGCAGCCGATCTCGCGGATGGACTCGACGGTCCGGGCGAGCTGGGTGGTGGTGGCCACGTAGCAGCACAGGATGCCGCCGGGCACGAGCGCCTTGGAGACGGTTTCCAGGCACTCCCAGGGCGCGAGCATGTCGAGGATGACGCGGTCGACGTCGGTGTCGGAGAGGTTGTCCTGGAGGTCGCCGACGGTGAGCTGCCAGGCGGGGTGCGGACCGCCGAAGTAGCGCTCGACGTTCTGCCGGGCGATGTCGGCGAAGTCCTCGCGGCGCTCGTAGGAGTGCAGCATGCCCTGGTCGCCGATGGCGCGCAGCAGGAAGCTGCTGAGCGAGCCGGAGCCGACGCCGGCCTCCACGACGCGTGCGCCGGGGAAGATGTCGGCGAAGGCGAGGATCTGCCCCGCGTCCTTGGGGTAGACGACGGCTGCCCCGCGGGGCATGGACAGGACGTAGTCGGGGAGCAGGGGGCGCAGCGCGAGGTAGGCCACGTTGCCGGTGGTGCGGACAACGCTGCCCTCGGGAGCACCGATCAGTTCGTCGTGCGGGAAGGAACCCTTGTGGGTGTGGAAGTTCTTCCCGGCCTCGAGCGTGAACGTGTAGTGGCGGCCCTTGGGGTCGGTCAGCTGTACCTGGTCCCCGACCTTGAAGGGCCCGCGCCTGCGGGCGGCACCGGTCGGTTCGGACATGTGAACAGCCTACCGGTTCCCTGCGGGGGCACGGTCCGCGCAGGGTGGTGGGGGTCGCGGTGCGCGGCGCGGACGCTAGGCGGGCCGTGCCATCGCCTTGACGAAGGCGCGTTCCACGTCTGCGGCCGACAGGACGCCGTAGATCTCGCCGCTCTCCTCGACGACGAGGTACTCGGTGGCCGGGGTGGCCCGGAGTGTGTCCAGGAGTTCCTCCCCGGCCAGCTCGGCGGAGACGCGCATGCCCTCGGTGAGCTCCTGGGCGAGGCCGCTGACGGCGACCCAGGGGCGGCGGTGCTCGGGTACGCCGACGATGGCGGACTCGCGCACCAGGGACAGCGGGTTGCCGTGGGCGTCGACGACGACGAGGGCGCGGGCGCCGGCGGCGTTGGCGCGGCGCAGGGCCTCGGAGAGGGGGGTGTCGGTCTGGACGGGGACGGCCCGCCGAGTGAGGGTGCGGGCGCGCAGTTCGGGGAGGTGTTCGCGCAGCCGGGCCATGCGCAGGCTGTTGCCTGCGCCGGTCCAGATGATCGCGGCGAGGATGGCGGCGAGCAGGGCGTCGGTGACGGTGTCCATGCCGCCCGTGTCCTGGCCGCGGCCGCCGAGGGCGCCGGAGGAGTTGAGCAGCGGCAGGCCGATCAGGACGGAGACGGCCAGGGCGCGGCCGACCCAGGCGGCGGCGACGGTGCCGCTCATGGGCCTGCCGGTGATCTTCCAGACGACGGCGCGGAGCATGCGGCCGCCGTCGAGGGGCAGGCCGGGCAGCAGGTTGAAGATCGCCACGATGAGGTTGGAGACCATGAGGCCGGCCAGCAGGACGCCGGGGACGGTGCCGGGCTGGACGGGTTTCATGGCGAGGTAGAACACGCCGGCGAGGACGAGGGAGAGCAGCGGTCCGACGAAGGCGAGGACGAACTCGCGGCCCGGGCTCTCGGCCTCCTTCTCGATCTCGGAGACTCCGCCGAAGAACTGCAGCTGGATGCGGCGGACCGGGAGTTTGAAGCGGATCGCGGCGACCGTGTGGGCCAGCTCGTGGACGAGTACGGAGGCGTAGAAGGCGACCGCGAAGAACAGGGAGACCAGGTAGCGGGCGGCGCCGAGCTCGGGCAGCACGCGGTCGAGCTGTCCGCCGAAGACCCAGGTGATCAGCGCGGCGACCAGGAACCAGCTGGGTGCCACGTAGACCGGTACGCCGAAGGGGCGGCCCATGAGGATGCCGCCTCCGGGCTCCTTGGGACGCGGCTGCGGCGGCTCTCCCTTGGCGATCCCGGAGTGGGCGAGGCTGCGATGCCCGGAGGGGTCGAAGTGGTGCTCCGGACCGGCACCGCGCTCCGGGGCATCCGTCGCACCATGCCCGGGACCGCTCGCACCGCCGGGCCGCGGGGCGTAGGACCCGTGATCGTGGTGGGGGGCGTCGTCCGTGCCGCTCGGAGGCGGGGTCTGCGGACCGTCGGGCCGCGGCGCGGCGGTAGAGGTGTCGGTTCCGTGGTGGTCGTCCGGGGTGTGCGCTGCGTCCGCAGTCCCTGTGTCACCGGGTGCCGGGGCTCCCGCGCGGCCCGGCCGCGGGGTCCGGGTGCCGCTGCGGCCCGGGATGTCCGTGCCGCCGGGGTCGTCC
>NZ_JBLEBI010000078.1:0-28628 GCF_047340315.1 Streptomyces sp. AF1A | reverse complement strand
GCCATGGACGCCTTCGACGGCGCGGTCGAGGCCGGCGTCAGCCGCGAGCTGACCGAGGCGCTCGGCGTGCTCGTGCGCGGCACCGAGGGAGCCCGGGTCGCCGTCGCCTGGGCGCCCGGCGCGGGCGTCCCCGAGGGCTGTGCCGCGTCCGCCGAACCCGTCGAGTTCTCACCCGGCGACCTCCCCGTGCTGCGCGAGGCCGCCGCCCGCTATCTGCGCGAGGAGCCCTCCGTGCCGGTACGCGTCACCGGCGCCGTGGTCCGCATGCGCCGCTCCGGACCCGGCGGCGAGGGCACCGTGCGCCTGCGGGTCCTCGCGGGCGCCGAGGTCCCGTACGTACGCGTCACCCTCGACGAGGAGGACTACCGCATCGCAGGCCACGCACACCTCGTCGGACTCCCGGTGCGCGTGCACGGGCGGCTGGAACGGCGGGGCGGCTTCCGGCGGCTCACCGGCGCCTCCGGCGTCGTACCCGTGCAGGTGGACGAGGGCGAGCGGGACCGGCTGATGAAGTCGCTCCAGGAGAACCTCGACTTCTTCGAGGAGGCGCGCGGGGAAGCGTAGGGGGACGAGGACTGAGGGTGACCGTTTCGCGGTCGGCGCCGTCGGGTCGGTACGATCGCCTGTGCGCGCGCTCCTGGTATGGCGCCGCACCCACCTTCAGTCAGGAGAGACCGGTGTCAGACGTCCGTGTGATCATCCAACGCGATTCCGAGCGGGAAGAGCGCGTGGTGACGACGGGCACTACGGCCGCCGACCTCTTCGCGGGCGAGCGCTCGATCGTCGCCGCGCGCGTGGCCGGCGAGCTGAAGGACCTCGCGTACGAGCTTGCCGACGGTGACGAGGTCGAGGGCGTCGAGATCTCGTCCGAGGACGGCCTGAACATCCTGCGCCACTCCACCGCGCACGTCATGGCGCAGGCCGTGCAGGAACTGTTCCCCGAGGCCAAGCTGGGCATCGGCCCGCCCGTCAAGGACGGCTTCTACTACGACTTCGACGTCGAGAAGCCGTTCACGCCCGAGGATCTCAAGGCCATCGAGAAGAAGATGCAGGAGATCCAGAAGCGCGGGCAGAAGTTCTCCCGCCGCGTCGTCACCGACGAGGCCGCCCGCGCGGAGCTGGCGGACGAGCCGTACAAGCTGGAGCTGATCGGCCTCAAGGGCTCGGCGTCGCACGACGACGGCGCGGACGTCGAGGTCGGCGCCGGCGAGCTGACGATCTACGACAACCTGGACGCCAAGACCGGCGAGCTGTGCTGGAAGGACCTCTGCCGCGGTCCCCACCTGCCCTCGACCCGCCTCATCCCGGCGTTCAAGCTGATGCGCAACGCGGCCGCCTACTGGCGCGGCAGCGAGAAGAACCCCATGCTGCAGCGCATCTACGGCACCGCCTGGCCGTCCAAGGACGAGCTGAAGGGGTACCTCGACTTCCTCGCCGAGGCCGAGAAGCGCGACCACCGCAAGCTCGGCACCGAGCTGGACCTGTTCTCCATCCCGGAGCAGATCGGCTCCGGCCTCGCCGTCTTCCACCCCAAGGGCGGCATCGTCCGCCGCGTGATGGAGGACTACTCGCGCCGCCGGCACGAGGAGGAGGGCTACGAGTTCGTCTACACCCCGCACGCGACGAAGGGGAAGCTCTTCGAGACGTCCGGCCACCTGGACTGGTACGCCGAGGGCATGTACCCGCCCATGCAGCTCGACGAGGGTGTGGACTACTACCTCAAGCCCATGAACTGCCCGATGCACAACCTGATCTTCGACGCGCGCGGCCGTTCCTACCGCGAACTGCCACTGCGCCTCTTCGAGTTCGGGACCGTGTACCGGTACGAGAAGTCGGGCGTCGTGCACGGCCTGACCCGCGCCCGCGGCTTCACGCAGGACGACGCGCACATCTACTGCACCCGTGAGCAGATGTCCGAGGAGCTGGACAAGACGCTCACCTTCGTCCTGGGGCTGCTGCGCGACTACGGCCTGACCGACTTCTACCTGGAGCTGTCCACCAAGGACCCGGAGAAGTTCGTCGGCTCCGACGAGGCCTGGGAGGAGGCGACCGAGACGCTGCGCCAGGTCGCCGAGAAGCAGGGCCTGCCCCTCGTGCCCGACCCGGGCGGTGCCGCCTTCTACGGCCCGAAGATCTCCGTCCAGACCAAGGACGCCATCGGCCGGACCTGGCAGATGTCGACCATCCAGCTCGACTTCAACCTGCCCGAGCGGTTCAACCTGGAGTACACGGGCCCCGACGGCTCCAAGCAGCGCCCGGTCATGATCCACCGCGCGCTGTTCGGCTCCATCGAGCGGTTCTTCGCCGTGCTCCTGGAGCACTACGCGGGCGCCTTCCCGGCGTGGCTGGCACCGGTGCAGGCGGTGGGGATCCCGGTGGGCGACGCGCACGTGGAGTACCTGCAGAAGTTCGCGGCCGCGGCGAAGAAGAAGGGCCTGCGGGTCGAGGTGGACTCGTCCTCGGACCGCATGCAGAAGAAGATTCGCACGGCCCAGAAGCAGAAGGTGCCGTTCATGATCATCGTCGGTGACGAGGACATGAACGCGGGCACGGTGTCGTTCCGCTACCGCGACGGCTCGCAGGAGAACGGCATCCCGTTCGACGAGGCCATCGCGAAGATCGCGAAGGTCGTGGAGGAGCGGGCCCAGGTCTGAGCGACGGCCGGCAGGGCCCCCGGCGAGTCCCTCTCGCCGGGGGCCCTGCCCTGTACGGGGGCCCCAAGCCATATGCTGCCTAGCATGACGAGTGAGCCGGAGCAGCAGATCGGAGTGGGGACGCAGGACGCGTTCCAGCGCCTGTGGACGCCCCACCGGATGGCCTACATCCAGGGCGAGAACAAGCCGAGCGGCCCGGGGGCCGACGACGGCTGCCCCTTCTGCTCGATCCCGGCCAAGTCCGACGAGGACGGACTGATCGTCCGGCGCGGCGAGCACGTCTACGCCGTGCTCAACCTCTACCCGTACAACGGCGGCCACCTCATGACCGTGCCCTACCGGCACGTGGCCGACTACACCGATCTGACCGGGCCGGAGACCGCCGAACTGGCGGAGCTGACCAAGCAGGCGATGACCGCGCTGCGCATCGCGTCCGGTGCCCACGGCTTCAACATCGGCATGAACCAGGGCACTGTGGCGGGCGCCGGCATCGCCGCACACCTGCACCAGCACATCGTGCCGCGCTGGGGCGGCGACACGAACTTCATGCCCGTGGTGGGCCACACGAAGGTGCTGCCGCAGCTGCTCGCCGACACCAGGAAGATGCTGGCGGAGGCCTGGACCGCCTGACGGAGCCGTGCGGGCGCCCGTCCGCCCGGGGTGCCCGTCACGCGTCGTACAGGTCCGCCTTCTTCGGAGTCGGATCCTGCACCTGGCCGCTGAGGAACGACGAGCGGGTGCCGAACTTCTCCGTGTCCACGCCGTTCTCCTGCAGCACCCTGATCGCGGCCGAGTGCACCACCCGCAGCACCGGCGTGGCCGCGCGCAGCGCGTCGTCGGCCATGAAGCGGTGCCGCCACGGCTGGTCGGCCCACGCGTGCCGCAGGCCGAACGGCTCCGGCAGGACCAGCGAGCCGCCCAGCCAGTTGAGCAGCGGCGGGTACCAGGTCAGCGGGGCGCGCGCGGCGAGCCGTACCACCTCGTCGGTGACGACCAGGGGCAGCTTGACCGTGCGGGTCTCCCAGGGCTTGAGGGACTTGCCGACCTCCTTGGTCGGCGCCTCCGGCTTGGTGGTGAACAGCGGGTTCACCGGTCCCAGCGCATGCCCGGTGACCTCGATGCGCAGCGTCTCGTGCAGCACGGTCACCGTGATCAGCATGGTGATGACCAGCTGCCCGTCCCACAGCGACCACTGCACGCCCAGGTAGTGCCGGTCGCCGCTGCCGAACTGCTGCTTGTTGCAGATCTCCTGTATGGCGTGCGGCTTGACCTGGAAGGCCTCGACGTCGGTGCCCTCGGGCCGGGTCACCGCCGTGGCCTTCTCGCCGATCGGCGTGACGATCCAGTGCCGTATCGACGGCTTGGGGAAGCCGCCGGTGTTCAGCGGGCCCCGCTCCAGCAGCCCGAGCTGGTCGTGGATCGCGCGGATCACGTCCCAGCTGCGGAAGGGGTGGATCTCCCGGGTGGGGTCGGCGGGCACCAGATCCTCGGCGAGCTGCCAGGCGCCCCAGCGGGTGCCCATGCCGAGTATGCCCTTGGGGCCGGCGTAGAAGACCGAGTTCGACTGCTGCTCGGCGCTGAGCCGGGCCAGCGACTGGCGCAGCTGCTCGGCCGCGGTCTCTCCCGGCCCGCGCGGCACCGCCTCCGGGACCTTGGCCCCGACGCTGGTGCCCGAGAGCAGGCCGTCCCAGCGGGCCCGCAGATCGACCGCGGTGCGCTCGCAGATCTGCTTGGCCCAGAACCACCCGATCACGGGCAGCACGACGGCCGCGCGCGCGTACCACGCCCAGAAGCCGGTGAACGGCATCTTGATCAGGAACAGCGCGGCGAGCACGCCGACCCCGAGGAGCAGTGCGGTGGCCAGCGCCCCGGCCCGCTTGTCGTCCCGCGACGCGGCGAACGTGCGCAACTGGAAGACGAGCAGCCACCCGAGGAGCCCCGGCAGGAAGAGCACACCGCACAGGACCGTCACGGCGGTCAGGCGGTTGTCGCGCTCACGGCGGATGTTGTTCGCCGCCATGCAGTGCTCCACGACGAACTGGGGCTCGGAGCCGAAGGACTGGATCAGCGGCTTGCGGTCGGGGGCGATCATGCGGTCCACGACGGCCCGTGCGAACGCCTCACCGAGGTTGGGCCGGAACAGGGCGATCTTGCCCGGCTTGACGGTGGACTGGTGCCACTCGTTGTCCGCCTTCTTGATCTCCTCCATCGGGCTGTCCCGGTACGCCGCGGACGCCAGCGCTGAGGTCGCCGCCTGCCCGCCGTCGCCCACGACGGGCACCTGGGGCCCGTCCCACTCCGTTCCGAACGACATTCCCGCCCCCCATCGCCGCCGGTGTCGCTCCTGCGGCCTTCCCGACTTCCCTGCTCCGCACACCTGTTGGAGCGCGGTTGGTCCGGCCGTCGTGCCGATACCGGACGGCTGCGGCACGACGTGATCAGGTGATCAGCGTATCCGCCGCCACCGACATTGATCCTGATACTCAGGTTCCGGTGGTTGTGACTCTGCCACTGACTGACGTCCTGCTGGACTGTCTTCTGGCTGTTCTGTCCGGCCACCGGGACCTGTTCAGCCCGGGGGCGGACGGCCGAAGCCGCCCGCCCCCGGTCCCCGGAACTAGGAGTCGTCCCCGGCCTGTTCGCGGATCCGCTCGGCGATCTGCGGCGGCATCGGCTCGTGCCGGGCGTAGGCCCGGTCGAAGCGGGCCGTGCCGTGCGACAGCGAGCGCAGGTCGACGGCGTACCGGCCGATCTCGAACTCGGGCACCTCGGCCCGGATCAGAGTCCGTCCGGAGCCCACCTGCTCGGTGCCGAGCAGCCGGCCGCGCCGGCTCGACAGATCGCTCATCACGGCGCCCACGTACTCGTCGCCGACGAGCACGCCGACCTCGGCGACCGGCTCCAGCAGATGGATCTTCGCGTCCGCCGCCGCCTCGCGCAGCGCGAGCGCGCCCGCGGTCTGGAAGGCGGCGTCGGAGGAGTCCACCGAGTGCGCCTTGCCGTCGACCAGCGTGACCCGCACGTCCACGAGCGGGTACCCGGCGGCCACCCCCTTGGCGGCCTGCGCCCGCACGCCCTTCTCCACGGACGGGATGAACTGCCGGGGCACCGCGCCGCCGACGACCTTGTCCACGAACTCGATGCCCGAGCCGCCGGGCAGCGGCTCCACCTCGATCTCGCAGATGGCGTACTGCCCGTGCCCGCCGGACTGCTTCACGTGCCGGCCGCGCCCGGTGGCCCTGGTCGCGAACGTCTCCCGCAGGGAGACCTTGTGCGGGACGACGTCGACCTGGACACCGTAGCGGCTGCGCAGCCGCTCCAGGGCGACGTCCGCGTGGGCCTCGCCCAGGCACCACAGGACCACCTGGTGGGTGTCCTGGCTCTGCTCCAGGCGCATCGTCGGGTCCTCCGCGACCAGCCGGGACAGACCCTGGGAGAGCTTGTCCTCATCCGCCTTGCTGTGCGCCTGGATGGCGAGCGGCAGCAGCGGGTCGGGCATCTGCCAGGGCTCCATCAGGAGCGGGTCGTCCTTCGCCGACAGCGTGTCCCCGGTCTCGGCCCGGCTCAGCTTGGCCACGCACACCAGGTCACCGGCGACGGCGTGCGTGACCGGCCGCTGCTGCTTGCCGAAGGACATGGACAGGGCGCCGACCTTCTCGTCGACGTCGTGGTCCTCGTGGCCCCGGTCGGCCAGGCCGTGACCGGAGACGTGCACCGTCTGGTCGGGGCGCAACGTGCCGGAGAAGACCCGGACCAGCGAGATGCGGCCCACGTAGGGGTCGGAGGACGTCTTGACGACCTCGGCGACCAGCGGGCCTTCGGTGTCGCACGGCTTCAGCTCGCGCGGCTTGCCGTCGATCGTGGTGACCCCGGGCATCGGATGCTCGAACGGGGTCGGGAACCCGCCGGTGATCAGTTCCAGCAGCTCCACCGTGCCGAGGCCCTGCCTGCCGCCGTCGGCGGCGGGGGCGGCCGCCAGGACGGGGAAGAAGCTGCCGCGCGCCACGGCCCGCTCCAGGTCCTGGATCAGCGTCTTGATGTCGACCTGCTCGCCGCCGAGATAGCGGTCCATGAGGGTCTCGTCCTCGCTCTCGGCGATGATCCCCTCGATGAGCCGGTTGCGGGCCTCCTCCATGTCCGGCAGCTGGTCCTCGCCGGGCTCGGACTCCTTGCGCTCCCCGGTCGAGTAGTCGAACAGCTTCTGCGTCAGCAGCCCGACGAGACCGGTCATGGGCGCGTGCCCGTCGGGGCCCTCCGGCCCGCGCAGCGGCAGGTACAGCGGAAGCACCGCGTCGGGGTCGTCGCCGCCGAAGGCCTGCGCGCAGGTGCGGGTCATCTCCTCGAAGTCCGCGCGCGCGGCCTCCAGATGCGTGATCACGATCGCGCGGGGCATGCCGACGGCGGCGCACTCCTCCCACACCATCCTGGTCGAGCCGTCCACCCCGTCCGAGGCCGAGACGACGAACAGGGCCGCGTCCGCCGCGCGCAGACCGGCCCGCAGCTCCCCGACGAAGTCCGCGTATCCCGGGGTGTCGAGGAGGTTGATCTTGATGCCGTCCCATTCGACCGGCACCAGGGACAGCTGGACGGAGCGTTGCTGCCGGTGCTCGATCTCGTCGTAGTCGGAGACGGTGCCGCCGTCCTCCACGCGGCCCGCCCGGTTCACCGCCCCCGCGGTCAGTGCGAGGGCCTCCACCAGAGTCGTCTTGCCCGAACCGGAGTGGCCGACCAGAACCACGTTCCGTACGGACGCGGGCTGGTCGGCCTCCAGAGCCCTGCCGGCGGCTCCGGGGTGGTGCGTCTGTGTCTTGTCGCCCATGGTCCTGCCTCCCGTGCACGGTGAGGTCATCGGGGCGCGGACACGCGGGACCCGCGTGCACTGGCGGCTCCGGCGACGCCCGCGGTTCTTCGAGCTTTCCACTCCCGTCACGCTGCGTCCATACGAAGGACGACCACGGGCACCGATCGCGGCACGCGCGCCCCGCGTGCAGGGGCGCGCGCCGGTTCGCAAAGCGGGCTGCGGGTGCCCGGCCGTCACGCACGCACGCGCGTGGCTACGATGGGCCAGCCGGTGGCCAGCAGGGGCCGCGGCGACAACGACCGTCGGGAAGGCCATGCTGAACAAGTACGCGCGTGCATTCTTCACGCGTGTCCTCACGCCGTTCGCCGCGTTTCTCATCCGCCGGGGCGTGAGCCCCGACACGGTCACGCTCATCGGCACGGCCGGGGTCGTCGCGGGTGCGCTGGTCTTCTACCCCAGGGGCGAGTTCTTCTGGGGCACGGTCGTGATCACGCTGTTCGTCTTCTCCGACCTCGTCGACGGCAACATGGCCCGCCAGCTGGGCCGCTCCAGCCGCTGGGGCGCCTTCCTGGACTCCACCCTGGACCGGGTCGCCGACGGCGCCATCTTCGGCGGCTTCGCCCTCTGGTACGCCGGCAACGGGGACAACAACGTCCTGTGCGCGGTCTCGATCTTCTGCCTGGCGAGCGGCCAGGTCGTGTCCTACACCAAGGCGCGCGGCGAGTCCATCGGGCTGCCGGTCGCCGTCAACGGGCTCGTCGAGCGCGCCGAGCGGCTGGTGATCTCGCTGGTCGCGGCCGGGTTCGCGGGCCTGCACACGTTCGGCGTCCCGGGCATCCAGTGGCTGCTGCCGATCGCCCTGTGGATCGTCGCCGTCGGCAGCCTCGTCACACTGGTCCAGCGGGTCGTCACCGTACGCCGCGAGTCCGCCGAGGCCGAGGCGGCCGCCGACGGCGGCGCGGAGAGCGCGTCGCGGGGGAGCGAGGCCGCGAAGTGAGCACCGCCGACCGGCTCACCGACACGCTGTACGGGCTCGGCTGGAGCACCGTCAAGAAGCTCCCCGAACCCGTGGCGGCCGGGCTCGGCCGCGCCATCGCCGATCTCGCCTGGCGGCAGCGCGGCAAGGGCGTGCAGCGCCTGGAGTCCAACTACGCGCGCGTGGTGCCCGGCGCCACTGCGGAGCGCCTCGCGCAGCTGTCGCGCGCGGGGATGCGTTCGTACCTGCGCTACTGGATGGAGTCCTTCCGGCTGCCGGCCTGGAGCGCCGAGCGGGTCGCGGCCGGCTTCGACCCCAAGGACATCCACTTCCTCACGGACGGGCTCGCCTCCGGGCAGGGCGTGATTCTCGCGCTGCCGCACCTGGCCAACTGGGACCTGGCCGGCGCCTGGGTCACCACGAAGCTGAAGACACCCTTCACGACGGTCGCCGAGCGGCTGAAGCCCGAGACGCTCTACGACCGCTTCGTCGCCTACCGGGAGGGCCTCGGCATGGAGGTCCTGCCGCACAGCGGCGGCTCCGCCTTCGGCACCCTGGCCCGGCGGCTGCGCGACGGCGGCCTGGTCTGCCTGGTCGCCGACCGCGACCTGTCCGCCTCCGGCGTCGAGGTCGACTTCTTCGGCGAGACGGCACGGATGCCCGCGGGGCCGGCCCTGCTCGCCCAGCAGACCGGCGCCCTGCTGCTGCCCGTCACCCTCTGGTACGACGACTCGCCGGTCATGAAGGGACAGGTGCATCCCCCGGTCGAGGTACCGGAGTCCGGTACGCGGGCCGAGAAGACGTCCGTGATGACACAGGCGCTGGCCGACGTGTTCGCCGGCGGGATCGCCGAGCACCCCGAGGACTGGCACATGCTCCAGCGACTGTGGCTCGCCGACCTCGACCCCGCGAAGGGACCCTCGTGAGAATCGGGATCGTCTGCCCGTACTCCTGGGACGTGCCCGGAGGCGTCCAGTTCCACATCCGCGACCTCGCCGAGTACTTCATCCGCCTCGGCCACGAGGTCTCGGTGCTCGCCCCCGCCGACGACGACACGCCGCTGCCGCCGTACGTCGTCTCGGCCGGGCGCGCGGTCCCCGTGCCCTACAACGGCTCGGTGGCCCGCCTGAACTTCGGCTTCCTGTCCGCCGCGCGGGTGCGGCGCTGGCTCCACGAGGGCGCCTTCGACGTGGTCCACATCCACGAGCCGACCTCGCCCTCGCTGGGCCTGCTGACCTGCTGGGCCGCGCAGGGCCCCATCGTCGCCACCTTTCACACCTCCAACCCGCGCTCGCGCGCGATGATCGCCGCGTACGCGATCCTCCAGGCCGCCCTGGAGAAGATCAGCGCCCGCATCGCGGTCAGCGAGTACGCCCGCCGCACGCTGGTCGAGCACCTGGGCGGCGACGCGGTGGTCATCCCGAACGGCGTCGACGTGGACTTCTTCGCCAAGGCCGAGCCGAAGCCCGAGTGGCAGGGCGGCACCATCGGCTTCATCGGCCGCATCGACGAGCCCCGCAAGGGCCTGCCCGTCCTCATACGGGCCCTGCCGAAGATCCTGGCCGCCCGGCCGGGGACGCGGCTGCTGGTCGCGGGACGCGGGGACGAGGAGGCCGCCGTCGAGGACCTGCCGGCCGAGCTGCGCTCCCGGGTCGAGTTCCTCGGCATGATCAGCGACGAGGACAAGGCCCGCTTCCTGCGCAGCATCGACCTGTACGTCGCGCCCAACACCGGGGGCGAGAGCTTCGGCATCATCCTGGTCGAGGCCATGTCCGCCGGCGCCCCCGTGCTCGCCTCCGACCTGGACGCCTTCGTACAGGTCCTCGACCAGGGCAAGGCGGGCGAGGTCTTCGCCAACGAGGACGCCGACGCGCTGGCCGAGGCGGCCGTACGGCTCCTCGCCGACCCGGCCCGCCGCGCCGAACTGCGCGAGCGCGGCAGCGCCCACGTCCGCCGCTTCGACTGGTCCACGGTCGGCGCGGACATCCTGTCGGTCTACGAGACGGTGACCGCCGGAGCGGCGGCCGTGGCGACGGACGAACGCACGGGCCTGCGGGCCCGCTTCGGCCTGGCCCGGGACTGAGGGCCGGGACGGGCGAGCCGCAACCGGGCGGTGGTGGATTCCACGCCCGGTCGATGTCCCTCGGCGGCGGAAGGCCGGACGGTACGGATGTCCGGCGGGGCCTGTCGCGAGGCGGCCGTGAGCGCCGGCCGGATCGGCGCGAGGGCGGCTCGGCGGCAGCCGATAGCCTTCCGGCGTGACCGCAACACTCATCTGGATCCTCGTCGTGCTCGTCGCGATCGGCGTGTACCTGAGCTGGACCGCCGGGCGGCTGGACCGGCTGCACGTGCGGATGGACGCCGCGCGGGCCGCGCTGGACGCACAGCTGCTGCGGCGCGCCTCGGTGGCCCAGGAACTGGCCACCTCCGGCGTGCTGGACCCGGCCGCCTCGATCGTGCTGTACGAGGCCGCGCACGCGGCCCGGCAGGCCGAGGAGGAGCACCGGGAGGTGGCCGAGAGCGAGCTGAGCCAGGCCCTGCGCGCGGTCTTCGAGGACCCCGCCCAGGTGGAGGCCGTACGGGCGGCCCCAGGAGGCGAGGAGGCGGCCCGTGAGCTGGCCGAGGCGGTCCGCCGGGTCCCGATGGCCCGCCGCTTCCACAACGACGCCGTAGGGGCCGCACGCCGCCTCCGCGAGCACCGCAAGGTCCGCTGGTTCCGGCTGGCCGGCCACGCCCCGTTCCCGCTGGCCTTCGAGATGGACGACGAGCCGCCCGCCGCCCTCGTGGAGCGGGCCCCCTGAACGCGACGCGCACCCCCGGCGAGCAAAAAGGATCCACCGGCTTTCCATTGGCCCTTGCTGTGGCCTGGTCCACTCGCGTTTCCTCGACGCTGCAGAGAACGTCTTCCCTTTCAGTGAGGTCACCCGTGTCCACCATCGAGAACCAGGCTCCCGAGACCGGCACCGCGCGCGTGAAGCGCGGCATGGCCGAGCAGCTCAAGGGCGGCGTGATCATGGACGTCGTCACGCCGGAGCAGGCGAAGATCGCCGAGGACGCGGGCGCCGTCGCCGTCATGGCCCTGGAGCGGGTCCCGGCCGACATCCGCAAGGACGGCGGCGTGGCCCGGATGTCCGACCCCGACATGATCGAGGGCATCATCAACGCCGTCTCGATCCCGGTCATGGCCAAGTCCCGCATCGGCCACTTCGTCGAGGCCCAGGTGCTGCAGTCCCTCGGCGTGGACTACATCGACGAGTCCGAGGTCCTCACCCCGGCCGACGAGGTCAACCACTCCGACAAGTGGGCGTTCACCACCCCGTTCGTGTGCGGTGCCACCAACCTGGGCGAGGCCCTGCGCCGCATCGCCGAGGGCGCCGCGATGATCCGCTCCAAGGGCGAGGCCGGCACCGGCAACGTCGTGGAGGCCGTCCGCCACCTGCGCCAGATCAAGAACGAGATCGCCCGCCTGCGCGGCTTCGACAACCACGAGCTGTACGCCGCCGCCAAGGAGCTGCGCGCCCCGTACGAGCTGGTCAAGGAGGTCGCCGAGCTGGGCAAGCTCCCGGTGGTGCTGTTCTCCGCCGGTGGCGTGGCCACCCCGGCCGACGCCGCCTTGATGCGTCAGCTCGGCGCCGAGGGCGTGTTCGTCGGCTCCGGCATCTTCAAGTCCGGCGACCCGGCCAAGCGCGCCGCCGCCATCGTCAAGGCCACCACCTTCTACGACGACCCGAAGATCATCGCGGACGCGTCCCGCAACCTCGGCGAGGCCATGGTCGGCATCAACTGCGACACCCTCCCCGAGACCGAGCGCTACGCCAACCGCGGCTGGTGAGCACGCAGGCACGGATCTTCACGGACCTCAGGTACTGAACCCCATGAACACTCCTGTCATAGGCGTCCTGGCTCTCCAGGGCGACGTACGGGAGCACCTCATCGCCCTGGCCGCGGCCGACGCCGTGGCCAGGCCGGTGCGGCGCCCCGAGGAACTCGCCGAGGTCGACGGCCTCGTCCTGCCCGGCGGCGAGTCCACCACCATCTCCAAGCTGGCCGTCCTCTTCGGCGTGATGGAGCCCCTTCGCGCGCGCGTGCGGGACGGCATGCCCGTCTACGGCACCTGCGCCGGCATGATCATGCTCGCCGACAAGATCCTCGACCCGCGCTCGGGCCAGGAGACCATCGGCGGCATCGACATGATCGTGCGCCGCAACGCCTTCGGGCGGCAGAACGAGTCCTTCGAGGCAGCGGTCGACGTGAAGGGCGTCGAGGGCGATCCTGTGGAGGGTGTGTTCATCCGCGCCCCCTGGGTGGAGTCCGTGGGCGCCGGGGCCGAGGTGCTCGCCGAGCACGAGGGCCACATCGTCGCCGTCCGCCAGGGCAACGCGCTCGCCACCTCGTTCCACCCGGAGCTGACCGGCGACCACCGCGTGCACTCCCTGTTCGTCGACATGGTGCGCGCCAACCGGGCGGCGGAGTCCTTGTAGGATCTCTGACGTTCGTACAGAGATTGGTTACGCGAAGGAGACAGGCAGATGTCCGGCCACTCTAAATGGGCCACGACGAAGCACAAGAAGGCCGTGATCGACGCCAAGCGCGGCAAGCTCTTCGCGAAGCTGATCAAGAACATCGAGGTCGCTGCGCGGATGGGCGGCGTCGACCTCGACGGCAACCCGACTCTCTACGACGCCGTCCAGAAGGCCAAGAAGCAGTCGGTTCCGAACAAGAACATCGACTCCGCCATCAAACGCGGCGGCGGCCTCGAGGCGGGTGGCGCCGACTACGAGACGATCATGTACGAGGGCTACGGGCCGAACGGCGTCGCGGTGCTCATCGAGTGCCTCACCGACAACCGCAACCGCGCCGCCTCCGACGTCCGCGTCGCCATGACCCGCAACGGCGGCTCCATGGCCGACCCGGGCTCGGTGTCGTACCTGTTCAACCGCAAGGGCGTCGTCATCGTCCCCAAGGGGGAGCTGACCGAGGACGACGTGCTCGCCGCCGTCCTGGACGCCGGTGCCGAGGAGGTCAACGACCTCGGCGAGAACTTCGAGGTCATCAGCGAGGCCACCGACCTGGTCGCGGTCCGCACCGCCCTCCAGGAGGCGGGCATCGACTACGAGTCCGCCGAGGCCAACTTCGTCCCGACCATGCAGGTCGAGCTGGACGAGGAGGGCGCCAAGAAGATCTTCAAGCTCATCGACGCGCTCGAGGACAGCGACGACGTGCAGAACGTCTTCGCCAACTTCGACGTCAGCGACGAGATCATGGAGAAGGTCGACGCGTAACGCGCGGGGCCGGCTGACCGGGCCGACGGGACCGACCCGTCGGCCCGTCGCGTTGCCGGGCGTTGGTGCACCGCGTTGTCAGTGGCACCCGATAGCCTGCACAAACAGGTGATCGAGTCACGGAGGGAGGGGCGCGTGCGCGTACTGGGGGTGGACCCCGGGCTGACCCGGTGCGGCGTCGGGGTGGTCGAGGGGGTCGCGGGCCGCCCGCTCACGCTGCTCGGCGTCGGGGTCGTGCGGACCCCCGTGGACGCCGACCTCGGCCACCGCCTCCTCGCCGTCGAGCAGGGCATCGAGCAGTGGCTGGACGAGCACCGGCCCGAGTACGTCGCCGTCGAGCGCGTCTTCAGCCAGCACAACGTGCGCACCGTGATGGGCACCGCCCAGGCCAGTGCCGTCGCCATGCTGTGCGCCGCCCGCCGCGGCCTCCCCGTCGCGCTGCACACCCCCAGCGAGGTCAAGGCCGCCGTCACCGGCAGCGGTCGCGCCGACAAGGCCCAGGTCGGGGCCATGGTCACCCGGCTGCTACGGCTCAGCGCGCCGCCTAAGCCGGCCGACGCCGCGGACGCCCTCGCGCTCGCCATCTGCCACATCTGGCGTGCCCCCGCCCAGAACCGGCTCCAGCAGGCCGTCGCCCTGCACACCGCCCAGGCAACGAAAGGCCGTACGGCATGATCGCCTTCGTCAGCGGCACGGTCGCCGCGCTCGCCCCCGACGCCGCGGTCGTCGAGGTCGGCGGTGTCGGCATGGCCGTCCAGTGCACGCCGAACACGCTGTCCACGCTCCGCGTCGGGCAGCCCGCCAGGCTGCACACCTCCCTCGTCGTCCGCGAGGACTCCCTCACCCTGTACGGCTTCGCCGACGACGACGAGCGCCAGACCTTCGAACTGCTCCAGACGGCGAGCGGAGTCGGTCCCCGGCTGGCCCAGGCCATGCTCGCCGTGCACACCCCGGACGCGCTGCGCCGCGCCGTCGCCACGGGCGACGAGAAGGCCCTCACCGCGGTCCCCGGCATCGGCAAGAAGGGCGCCCAGAAGCTCCTGCTGGAGCTGAAGGACCGCCTCGGCGAGCCGCTCGGCGCCCCGGCCGTCGGCGCGCCCGTCAGCCAGGGCTGGCGCGACCAGCTGCACGCGGCCCTCATCGGCCTCGGCTACGCCACCCGGGAGGCCGACGAGGCCGTCGCCGCCGTGGCCCCGCAGGCCGAGGCGGCAGCCGGCACCCCGGAAGTGGGCCGGCTGCTCAAGGCCGCCCTGCAGACCCTGAACCGCGCCCGCTGACCCGGACCGTCGTAAGGCAGAGCAATGAACTGGGACGACACGACCGGCACCTCCGCCACCGAGCGGCTGGTGGGCCCGGTCGCCGACCGGGAGGACCAGGCCGTCGAGGCCGCCCTCCGCCCCAAGGACCTCGGCGAGTTCATCGGCCAGGAGAAGGTCCGCGAACAGCTCGACCTCGTCCTGCGCGCCGCACGCGCGCGGGGCGCCACGGCCGACCACGTCCTGCTCTCCGGCGCCCCCGGCCTGGGCAAGACCACACTGTCAATGATCATCGCGGCCGAGATGGGCGCCCCCATCCGCATCACCTCGGGGCCCGCCATCCAGCACGCCGGCGACCTCGCCGCGATCCTCTCCTCCCTCCAGGAGGGCGAGGTCCTCTTCCTCGACGAGATCCACCGCATGTCCCGGCCCGCCGAGGAGATGCTGTACATGGCGATGGAGGACTTCCGCGTCGACGTCGTCGTCGGCAAGGGCCCCGGCGCCACCGCCATCCCGCTCGAACTGCCCCCGTTCACCCTGGTCGGCGCCACCACGCGCGCGGGCCTGCTGCCGCCCCCGCTGCGCGACCGCTTCGGCTTCACCGCGCACATGGAGTTCTACGAGCCGCACGAGCTGGTGCGCGTCGTGCACCGCTCGGCGAACCTGCTGGACGTCGAGATCGAGCCGGACGGCGCCGCCGAGATCGCCGGCCGCTCCCGCGGCACCCCCCGCATCGCCAACCGCCTGCTGCGCCGCGTCCGCGACTACGCGCAGGTCAAGGCCGACGGCGTGGTCACCCGCGAGATCGCCGCGGCCGCCCTCGCCGTGTACGAGGTCGACGCCCGCGGCCTCGACCGGCTGGACCGCGCGGTCCTTCAGGCCCTGCTGAAGCTGTTCGGCGGCGGCCCGGTCGGCCTGTCCACCCTCGCCGTCGCGGTGGGGGAGGAGCGGGAGACCGTCGAGGAGGTCGCCGAACCGTTCCTCGTCCGGGAGGGCCTGCTGGCCCGTACCCCGCGCGGCCGCGTCGCCACCCCCGCCGCATGGGCGCACCTGGGCCTCACCCCGCCCGGCTCCACGGCGGCGGGAAACGGACAACAGGACCTGTTCGGGGCGTGAGGGAGGCCCGAGAGCGGCCCGATGACCACACGAGGGCCGTCCGACGGCGAGGGCAGTGGCCGGGGCAGGAACCCAGGTGCCATGCTGAGCGTTGTTCCATGCGCGCGGACTCGCTTAGACTCCGCCGATGCCGCCCTTGCGGGCGGCGCCGACCCACACCCCCATCAACAGGCCGCTCTCCGTCGCGGTCGCGCGAAGGAAACCCCGTCCCGTGAATACGCTTACCCTTCTCCCGTTCATTGTGCTCATCGCGGCCATGTTCCTCATGACGCGCTCCGCCAAGAGGAAGCAGCAGCAGGCCGCCCAGATGCGGAACGAGATGCAGCCCGGCTCCGGTGTCCGCACGATCGGGGGGATGTACGCGACGGTCAAGGAGGTCAACGAGGACACGGTCCTCCTCGACGCCGGACCGGGCGTCGAGCTCCTCTTCGCCAAGAACGCGATCGGCACCGTGCTCAGCGACGACGAGTACAACCGCATCGTCCACGGCATCGAGCACGACCTGAAGTCCGACACCGACATCGTCCCGGACGACGCCTCCTCCCTCACCGAGACCGACGGGACCGACGGATCCGCTGCCGCCGCCTCCGACGACAAGATCGACCTCGGTAAGAAGGACGCCGCCGCGAAGGACACCGACGCGGCCGAGGCCGCCGAGGCCAAGACGGACGACGAGCCGAAGAAGACCGACGGCGACTCCGACGCGAAGTAGTCACGCCCCGGTGATGAGCGGCGCGGCACCACAACGCCCCGCGCACCACCGGGCGTGTCCGTTTCCGTACCGGAGCCCGACACCATGTCATGGCCGCTGCGCGCCGACCGGACGCCAGACGGCCCGAGAGGGAGTACGAGAAGGTGGCAGCACCTAAGAAGGGCCGGAGCGCAAGCCCCCAGAGCAAGCCGGGGCGCTCGCTGGCCCTCATCCTGATCGCCATCGCGGCGCTCACCGGCGGAATGTTCGCCTCGGGGCATCCCACCCCCCGTCTCGGTATCGACCTCGCCGGCGGAACCAGCATCACGCTGACGGCGGTCAACCAGCCGGGGCAGCCCAACGCGATCAACAAGGCCAACATGGACACCGCGGTCGACATCATGAACCGCCGGGTCAACGGTCTGGGCGTGTCGGAGGCGGAGGTCCAGACCCAGGGCGATCGCAACATCATCGTCAACATCCCGCGAGGCACGAACTCCAAGGAGGCGCAGCAGCAGGTCGGCACCACCGCCAAGCTGTACTTCCGCCCGGTCCTGCAGCGCGAGGTCTCCGGCGCCCCCGGTCAGAGCCCGTCGCCCAGCGCGTCCCCCAGCGGCAGCTCCTCGCCGAACCCGAGCGGCAGCCCCTCCGCCGGTTCCACCCCGAAGGCGACGGCGTCCTCGTCCTCCACCGCATCTCCCACGGCGACGCCCACCTCTCAGGGCCGTGCCGTCACCGACGCTCTGAAGGCCGGCTCCAGCCCCTCGCCGAGCGCGTCCGCCTCCGGCAGCGCCAAGCCGTCGGCTACTCCCTCACCCTCGGCGAGCAACGCCTCCACCGACCTCCAGGCCCGCTACGCCGCCCTCGACTGCACCAAGCCCGCCGAGCAGTCCAGCGCCGGCAAGGGCGCCAAGCCCGGTGAGCCCACCGTTGCCTGTGGCAAGGACGGCAAGGTCTGGAGCAAGTTTCTGCTCGGACCGGTCGCGGTCGACGGCCAGGAGGTGAAGAAGGCCCAGGCCGTCTTCGACACCCAGGGCGCCAGCGGCTGGCAGGTCCAGATGACCTTCGACTCCAAGGGCGCCAGCAAGTTCGCCGACATCACCGGTCAGCTGGCCCAGAAGCCCCAGCCGCAGAACGAGTTCGCGATCGTCCTCGACGACCAGGTGGTCTCCCACCCGTTCGTGCAGACGGCCATCACCGGCGGCAACGCGGAGATCTCGGGCAGCTTCACCCAGCAGGAGGCGCAGAGCCTCGCCAACATGCTGTCGTACGGAGCGCTCCCGCTGACCTTCAAGGAGTCCAGCGTCACCACGGTGACCGCCGCGCTGGGTGGCGAGCAGCTCCATGCGGGCCTCATCGCCGGCGCGATCGGCCTGGCCCTGGTGATCATCTACCTCGTGCTGTACTACCGCGGTCTGTCGCTCGTCGCCGTCGCGTCCCTGAGCGTCTCCGCGATCCTCACCTACGTGATCATGGCCTTGCTCGGCCCGACCATCCATTTCGCGCTGAACCTGCCGGCGGTCTGCGGCGCCATCGTCGCCATCGGTATCACCGCCGACTCGTTCATCGTCTACTTCGAACGCATCCGGGACGAGATCCGTGAGGGCCGCACGCTGCGCCCCGCGGTCGAGCGGGCCTGGCCGCGCGCCCGGCGCACCATCCTGGTCTCCGACTTCGTGTCGTTCCTGGCCGCCGCCGTCCTGTTCATCGTGACCGTCGGCAAGGTGCAGGGCTTCGCGTTCACGCTCGGCCTGACCACCCTCCTGGACGTGGTCGTCGTCTTCCTGTTCACCAAGCCGCTCATGACGCTCCTCGCCCGCCGCAAGTTCTTCGCGAACGGCCACAAGTGGTCCGGGCTCGACCCGAAGAGCCTGGGCGCCAAGCCGCCGCTGCGCCGCACCCGCCGTCCCGCCGGTCCGACCGCCGGCCCTGTCGACCCGAAGGAGGCCTGAGCGATGTCGAAACTCGGCAACATCGGCGCTCGACTGCACCGCGGCGAGATCAGCTACGACTTCGTCGGCAAACGCAGGATCTGGTACGGCATCTCCATCCTGATCACCATCACGGCCATCGTCGGCCTGGCGGTGCGCGGCCTGAACATGGGCATCGAGTTCCAGGGCGGAGCGGTCTTCACCACCCCCAAGACCAGCGTCTCGGTGGCCCAGGCCGAGCAGTACGCCGTGCAGGCCTCCGGTCACGACGCCGTGGTGCAGAAGCTCGGCACCGGCGCACTGCGCATCCAGATCGCCGGGATCGACACCGGCAAGTCCGACGCGATCAAGGACACGCTGGCCAAGGACCTGAACGTCGGCTCCGAACAGATCAACGCGGACCTGGTCGGCCCGAGCTGGGGCCAGCAGATCGCCGACAAGGCCTGGGAGGGCCTCGGCATCTTCATGGTCCTCGTCGTGATCTACCTGGCGATCGCCTTCGAGTGGCGGATGGCGGTCGCGGCCCTGGTCGCGCTGATCCACGACATCACCATCACGACCGGCATCTACGCCCTGGTGGGCTTCGAGGTCACGCCCGGTACGGTGATCGGTCTGCTGACGATCCTCGGTTACTCGCTCTACGACACGGTCGTCGTCTTCGACAGCCTCAAGGAGCAGACGAAGGACATCACCAAGCAGACCCGCTTCACCTTCAGCGACATCGCCAACCGGTCGATCAACGGCACCCTGGTGCGCTCCATCAACACCACGGTCGTCGCCCTGCTGCCGGTCGCCGGTCTGCTCTTCATCGGCGGCGGCTTCCTCGGCGCGGGCACGCTGAACGACATCTCCCTGTCGCTGTTCGTCGGCCTCGCCGCCGGTGCGTACTCGTCGATCTTCATCGCCACGCCGCTCGTCGCCGACCTCAAGGAGCGCGAGCCGGCGATGAAGGCCCTCGCCAAGCGGGTCAGGGCCAAGCGCGCCCAGGCCGCGACGGAGGAGGACGCTCCGGGGACCCGCTCCGCCGGTGACGAGCCAGAGGACGCCTCGCCCGCCGTCGTCGGTCCGCGCAACCAGCCGGCGTCGCGCGGCAGGGGCCGGGGCCGGTCCTCCGGGAAGCGCCGATGACCGACATCCAGGAGCTGCTGCTCAGCCGCATCCGTGACGTGGCGGACTACCCGGAGCCGGGCGTGATGTTCAAGGACATCACCCCGCTCCTGGCGGACCCGGGCGCGTTCACGGCGCTGACCGACGCGCTCGCCGAGGTCGCCGCGAACGCCGGCGCGACCAAGGTCGTCGGTCTGGAGGCCCGGGGCTTCATCCTCGGCGCGCCGGTCGCCGTCCGCGCCGGCATGGGCTTCATCCCGGTCCGCAAGGCGGGCAAGCTGCCCGGGGCCACCCTGCGCCAGGCCTACGACCTGGAGTACGGCTCGGCCGAGATCGAGGTGCACGCGGAGGACCTGTCCCCCGGGGACCGCGTCCTGATCGTGGACGACGTCCTGGCGACCGGCGGCACCGCCGAGGCGGCGATCCAGCTCATCCAGCGGGCCGGGGCCGAGGTCTCCGGCCTGGCGGTCCTCATGGAGCTGGGCTTCCTCGGCGGCCGCGCCCGCCTGGAGCCCGCCCTCGGCGAAGCGCCGCTGAAGGCACTGCTCCAGGTCTGACCCACCCCGCCCGAGCGGTCCCCGGCACAGCCGGGGGCCGCTTCGCGTTTGTGGGCCCGGGCGGCGGCGGGCGTGCACGTGCCGGCCGGCGCAGGCTTCCTGGTGTGGGTCCGCGGGTGCCGGGCACTCGCAGACCCCCCGGAACACCCGGCCCACGGCCCCCGGAATCCGGCCGTGGCCCCCTGCGTTCCACTGGTGAACGGTGCTCACATTCGCCTGCAGGCGATGACCGGGCGCAGGATCGCTACCATGGGGTGTCCGGAGCCTGACCGGGGGACCCGGATCGCGCAGAGGAGTCCTCTTGCCAGACGAGGCCCAGCCACTGACCGCCGCAAAGCCCGAGCCCGCCTCGGCGCCCGCGGCCAAGCCCGCGCCGAACGTGTCGACGAAGAACGACACCCGCGGGGCGGTCGAGCACGCCCAGGCGGCGCCCGTGGAGAAGGCTGCCGAGGCCTCACGCCCCAAGCCGGCCCCGACCGAACGCCCGGTGCAGCCGCCCGTGGTGCGCGCGCCCTCCGTCCAGCCCGGCCGCACCGGCTCCTCCAACCGCGTCCGGGCCCGCCTCGCCCGCCTCGGCGTCCAGCGCGCCAACCCCTACAACCCGGTCCTGGAGCCCCTGCTGCGGATAGTGCGCAGCAACGACCCCAAGATCGAGAACGCGACGCTGCGCCAGATCGAGCGCGCCTACCAGGTCGCCGAGCGCTGGCACCGCGGCCAGAAGCGCAAGAGCGGCGACCCCTACATCACGCACCCCCTCGCGGTCACCACCATCCTCGCCGAGCTGGGGATGGACCCGGCGACCCTGATGGCGGGCCTGCTGCACGACACCGTCGAGGACACCGAGTACGGCCTGGACCAGCTGCGCCGCGACTTCGGCGACACCGTCGCCCTGCTGGTCGACGGCGTCACCAAGCTGGACAAGGTCAAGTTCGGCGAGGCCGCGCAGGCCGAGACCGTGCGCAAGATGGTCGTCGCCATGGCCAAGGACCCGCGCGTCCTGGTCATCAAGCTCGCCGACCGCCTGCACAACATGCGCACCATGCGCTACCTCAAGCGCGAGAAGCAGGAGAAGAAGGCGCGCGAGACCCTGGAGATCTACGCGCCGCTCGCGCACCGGCTGGGCATGAACACCATCAAGTGGGAGCTGGAGGACCTCGCCTTCGCGATCCTCTACCCCAAGATGTACGACGAGATCGTACGGCTCGTGGCCGAGCGCGCCCCGAAGCGCGACGAGTATCTGGCGATAGTGACCGACGAGGTCCAGGCCGACCTCCGCGCCGCCCGCATCAAGGCCACCGTCACCGGCCGCCCGAAGCACTACTACAGCGTCTACCAGAAGATGATCGTCCGCGGCCGCGACTTCGCGGAGATCTACGATTTGGTGGGCATCCGCGTCCTCGTCGACACCGTCCGGGACTGCTACGCCGCCCTCGGCACCGTGCACGCGCGATGGAACCCGGTTCCCGGCCGGTTCAAGGACTACATCGCGATGCCCAAGTTCAACATGTACCAGTCGCTGCACACGACGGTCATCGGGCCCAACGGCAAGCCGGTCGAACTGCAGATCCGCACCTTCGACATGCACCGCCGCGCCGAGTACGGCATCGCCGCGCACTGGAAGTACAAGCAGGAGGCCGTCGCCGGCGCCTCCAAGATCCGTACCGACGCGCCCAAGACGTCCGCGAAGGACAAGGACGCCATCAACGACATGGCGTGGCTGCGGCAGTTGCTGGACTGGCAGAAGGAGACCGAGGACCCCGGCGAGTTCCTGGAGTCCCTGCGCTTCGACCTGTCGCGCAACGAGGTCTTCGTCTTCACCCCCAAGGGCGACGTGATCGCGCTGCCCGCCGGGGCCACCCCGGTGGACTTCGCGTACGCCGTCCACACCGAGGTCGGCCACCGCACCATAGGGGCACGGGTCAACGGCCGGCTCGTACCGCTCGAATCCACCCTGGACAACGGCGACTTGGTGGAGGTCTTCACCTCCAAGGCACCCGGCGCCGGACCGTCCCGCGACTGGCTCGGCTTCGTCAAGTCGCCGCGCGCCCGCAACAAGATCCGGGCCTGGTTCTCCAAGGAGCGCCGCGACGAGGCGATCGAGCACGGCAAGGACGCCATCGTGCGGGCCATGCGCAAGCAGAACCTGCCGATCCAGCGCATCCTCACCGGCGACTCCCTGGTCACGCTCGCGCACGAGATGCGCTACTCGGACATCTCCGCGCTGTACGCGGCGATCGGCGAGGGGCACGTCTCCGCGCAGAACATCGTGCAGAAGCTCGTCCAGGCCCTGGGCGGCGAGGAGGCCGCCACCGAGGAGATCGACGAGACGGTCCCGCCGTCCCGCAGCCGCGGCCGCAAGCGCCGCTCCAGCGCCGACCCGGGCGTCGTCGTCAAGGGCGTCGAGGACGTGTGGGTGAAGCTGGCCCGCTGCTGCACGCCCGTGCCCGGCGACCCGATCATCGGCTTCGTCACCCGCGGCAGCGGCGTGTCGGTTCACCGAAGCGACTGCGTCAACGTCGAGTCGCTCTCCCGCGAGCCGGAACGCATCCTCGACGTCGAGTGGGCGCCCACCCAGTCCTCCGTCTTCCTGGTCGCCATCCAGGTGGAGGCCCTGGATCGCTCCCGCCTGCTGTCGGACGTCACCCGCGTCCTGTCCGACCAGCACGTCAACATCCTCTCCGCGGCCGTCCAGACCTCCCGCGACCGCGTCGCCACCTCGCGCTTCACCTTCGAGATGGGCGACCCGAAGCACCTGGGCCACGTCCTGAAGGCCGTACGGGGCGTGGAGGGCGTGTACGACGTGTACCGCGTGACGTCGGGGCGCACCCGGTCGTAGGCCGCGGTCGTACCGACTGCGCACCGCATGTGAGAGGGCCCCGTACGCGCGTACGGGGCCCTCTCACATGCGTGGTGGGGCGATCAGCCGCCGAACTCCTGCAGGCCCTTCAGCGCCTGGTCCAGGAGCGCCTGGCGGCCCTCCAGCTCCCTCTCCAGCTTGTCGGCCTTGGCGTTGTTGCCCTGGGTGCGGGCCTGCTCGATCTGGGTCCTCAGCTTGTCCACGGCGGCCTGGAGCTGCCCGGTCAGACCCTCGGCGCGCGCACGCGCCTCCGGGTTCGTCCGGCGCCACTCGGCCTCCTCGGCCTCCTGGATCGCCCGCTCGACCGTGTGCATCCGGCCCTCGACCTTCGGACGCGCGTCCCGCGGGACGTGGCCGATGGCCTCCCAGCGCTCGTTGATCGAACGGAAGGCGGCCCGGGCGGCCTTGAGATCCGTGATCGGCAGGAGCTTCTCGGCCTCCTCGGCCAGCTCCTCCTTCAGCTTCAGGTTCTCGGCCTGCTCCGCGTCCCGCTCGGCGAACACCGAGCTGCGCGCGGCGAAGAACACGTCCTGGGCACCGCGGAAACGGTTCCACAGGTCGTCCTCGTGCTCGCGCTGGGCGCGGCCCGCTGCCTTCCACTCCGCCATCAGCTCGCGGTAACGGGCCGCGGTCGGGCCCCAGTCCGTGGAGCCCGACAGCGCCTCGGCCTCGGCGACCAGCCGCTCCTTGGTCCGGCGGGCCTCCTCGCGCTGCGCGTCCAGCTGCGCGAAGTGCGCCTTGCGCCGCTTGGAGAACGCCGAGCGGGCGTGCGAGAAGCGGTGCCACAGTTCGTCGTCGGACTTGCGGTCCAGGCGCGGCAGCCCCTTCCAGGTGTCCACCAGCGCCCGCAGCCGCTCACCGGCGGCCCGCCACTGGTCGGACTGCGCCAGCTGCTCCGCCTCCTCGACCAGCGCCTCCTTGGCCCTGCGGGCCTCGTCCGACTGCCTCGCCCGCTGCGCCTTGCGCTGCTCGCGGCGCGCCTCGACGGTCTCCACCAGCCGGTCCAGCCGCTTGCGCAGGGCGTCCAGGTCGCCGACCGCGTGGTGCGCGTCCACCTGCTCGCGCAGGTGGTCGATGGCCGCCTGGGCGTCCTTCGCCGACAGGTCGGTGGTCTGCACCCGCTTCTCGAGGAGGCCGATCTCGACAACCAGGCCCTCGTACTTGCGCTCGAAGTAGGCCAACGCTTCCTCGGGGGAGCCGGCCGCCCAGGATCCGACGACCTGCTCGCCGTCGGCCGTACGCACGTACACGGTCCCCGTCTCGTCGACGCGGCCCCACGGGTCGCTGCTCACAGCGCCTCCTCCACATGATGCCTGCGGGGGGTCACTGTGCCCCGGGCATCGTCCACAGTTTCGTCACGGCCAACATAGGCGACCAGCGGGTTCCCTGTCCGCATCCCGCGCGACCGAAATTCCGCAGTTGGCCGTTCTCGTGCGTCCGGCGGCGTCAGGACTTCGTGACGGTCGCCTTGTTGATCACAACGGTCGCGTTGGGCGCACCGTCACCCGCGCCCGTGCTCTCGCCCGCCGCGGCGATCTTGTCGAGCACCTTCAGGCCGGCCGCGTCGATCGTGCCGAACGGGGTGTAGTTGGGCGGCAGCGGGCTGTCCTTGTAGACCAGGAAGAACTGGCTGCCGCCGGAGTGCTTCTGACCGGTGTTGGCCATCGCGACGGTGCCCGCCGGATAGCTGTTGGCCTTCAGGCTTTTGTCCTTCAGGTTCTCGTCCGGGATCGTGTAGCCCGGGCCGCCGCTGCCGGTGCCCGACGGGTCGCCGCACTGGAGCACGTAGATGCCCTGCGTGGTCAGGCGGTGGCACTTGGTGTGGTCGAAGAAGCCCTGGCCCGCCAGGAAGTCGAACGAGTTGACCGTGTGCGGGGCCGCCGCCGTCTTCAGCGCGATGTCGATGTCACCGCACGTCGTCGCGAGCTTCATCGTGTACTTCGCCGACGTGTCGATCGTCATCGCCGGCTCCTTCTTCCAGCTCAGCTTCTTCACCGAGCCCGGCGCCGGCTTCTGGCACGGGTCCGGGGCCTTGCTGGTGGGCGCGGCGCTGGGCGTGGTCTCGGCGCTCGCGTTGGTCTTCTTGTCGTCGTTCTTCAGCACCCCGGTCGTGTACAGGGCGACACTGCCGATCACCACCACGCCCAGTACCGACGCGATCACGGAGTTGCGCAGGCGGGCCTTGCGCCGCGCCTCGGTGCGCCGCTGCTGCTGCCGCAAGAACTTCTCCCGGGCGAGCTGACGCCGCCGCTGCTCCTGGCTGACCACCGGGTTCTCTCCTCATGCGTGTCGTGTGTCGGGCGGTACGCGTGCGTCCTTGTGAGCCGACCACCGCGTGTAGCCCCGTACGGTATATGGGTTCGCTGAGGAAACGGCACCGCCGGTAGGCTCTGACTGCGGCGCAAGCCGCCCGTAGCCGACCAAAGCGAAGGACGATCGTGCTCATTGCCGGGTTCCCCGCCGGGGCCTGGGGGACGAACTGCTACCTCGTCGCCCCCGCCCCTGGTGAGGAGTGCGTGATCATCGACCCCGGCCACCAGGCCGCCGACGGCGTCGAGGAAGCACTCCAGAAGCATCGGCTCAAGCCCGTCGCCGTCGTTCTCACCCACGGCCACATCGACCACGTCGCCTCGGTCGTCCCGGTGTGCGGCGCCCACGACGTGCCGGCCTGGATCCACCCCGAGGACCGGTACATGCTGACCGACCCCGAGAAGGCGCTCGGCCGGTCCATCGGCATGCCGCTGATGGGGGAGCTGACCGTGGGGGAGCCGGACGACGTCAGGGAGCTGGCCGACGGCACGAAGCTGGAGCTGGCCGGACTGGAGTTCTCCGTCGCGCACGCGCCGGGCCATACCAAGGGGTCGGTGACCTTCCGGATGCCCGAGAGCGCCGACGTCCCGTCGGTGTTCTTCTCCGGGGATCTGCTGTTCGCCGGCTCCATCGGACGCACCGACCTGCCGGGCGGATCCATGGAGGACATGCTCGAGTCGCTGGCCCGTGTGTGCCTGCCGCTCGACGACTCCACCGTGGTGCTGTCCGGCCACGGCCCCCAGACGACCATCGGCCAGGAGCGCGCCACCAACCCCTATCTGCGGCAGGTGGCCGCCGGCCAGGGAGCCTCCGCGGCTCCCCGACGAGGAATGTGACGAGAGAGCTTCCGTGAGCACCTTCCAGGCCCCGAAGGGCACCTACGACCTGATCCCGCCGGACTCGGCCAAGTACCTGGCGGTCCGCGAGGCGATCGCGGCCCCGCTGCGCAACTCCGGCTACGGCTACATCGAGACGCCCGGATTCGAGAACGTCGAGCTGTTCGCGCGCGGTGTCGGCGAGTCCACCGACATCGTCACCAAGGAGATGTACGCCTTCGAGACCAAGGGCGGCACCAGACTCGCCCTGCGCCCCGAGGGCACGGCCTCCGTGCTGCGCGCGGCCCTGCAGGCCAACCTGCACAAGTCGGGCAACCTCCCGGTCAAGCTGTGGTACTCCGGTTCGTACTACCGCTACGAGCGCCCCCAGAAGGGCCGTTACCGCCACTTCTCCCAGGTCGGCGCCGAGGCGATCGGCGCGGAGGACCCGGCCCTGGACGCCGAGCTGATCATCCTCGCCGACCAGGCGTACCGCTCGCTGGGCCTGAGCAACTTCCGCATCCTGCTCAACAGCCTGGGCGACAAGGAGTGCCGTCCGCTGTACCGGAGCGCGCTGCAGGACTTCCTGCGCGGCCTGGACCTCGACGAGGACACGCGCCGGCGTGTCGACATCAACCCGCTGCGGGTTCTCGACGACAAGCGCGAGTCGGTGCAGAAGCAGCTGACCGGCGCCCCGCTGCTGCGCGACTACCTGTGCGACGCCTGCAAGGCGTACCACGAGGAGGTCCGCGACCTGATCACGGCGGCGGGCGTCGCATTCGAGGACGACCCGAAGCTGGTGCGCGGCCTGGACTACTACACCCGTACCACCTTCGAGTTCGTGCACGACGGCCTCGGCTCGCAGTCGGCGGTGGGCGGCGGCGGACGGTACGACGGCCTGTCCGAGATGATCGGCGGCCCCGCGCTGCCGTCGGTCGGCTGGGCACTCGGCGTGGACCGCACGGTCCTCGCCCTGGAGGCGGAGGGCATCGAGCTGGACCTCCCGTCCGTCACGTCCGTCTACGCGGTGCCGCTCGGCGAGGAGGCCCGCCGTGTGCTGTTCGCGAAGGTCACCGAGATGCGCAAGGTCGGCATCGCGGCCGACTTCTGCTACGGCGGCAAGGGCCTGAAGGGCGCGATGAAGAACGCCAACCGCAGCGGCGCGCGGTACGCGATCGTCGCCGGCGAGCGCGACCTCGCCGAGGGCGTCGTGCAGCTCAAGGACATGGCGTCCGGCGAGCAGACGGCGGTCGGTGTGAACGAGATCGTGGCCGAACTCGAGGCGCGGCTCGGCTGAGTCCGGCCGACGCGCGAGAAGGGCGCCGGGCTCTCCGGCGCCCTTTCTCATGGGTCGAGCAAGCCGTGCCGCAGCGCACTCGTCACGGCCGCCGTACGGTCGTCCACGCCCAACTTGCCGAAGATGCGCAGCAGATGGGTCTTCACCGTCGACTCGCCGATGAACAGGCGGCGGCCGATCTCGGCGTTGGTGCAGCCGTCGGCCACCAGGCGGAGCACGGCGGTCTCGCGGTCGGACAGGCGGGGCCGTTCCGGCCTGGCGCGCAGGCGGTCACCAGGCGGGCGGCCACGGACGGGGCCAGGACCGTCTCGCCGCGCGCCGCGGCCCGTACCGCGTCGGCCAGTTCGCGGCGCGGCAGGTCCTTCAGCAGATAGCCCGCGGCGCCCGCCTCCACGGCCCGCAGGATGTCCCGGTCCGTCTCGTACGTCGTCAGCACGATCACCCGGCACGGCAGCCCGGCCGCGCTCATCCGCACGATCGAGTCGACGCCGTCGCCGTCCGGCATCCGCAGATCCATCAGCACGATGTCCGGCCGCAGTTCCGCGGCCAGCGCCTCCGCCCGCGGCCCGCTCGCGGCGTCCGCGACCACCTCCAGGTCCGGCTCGGCACTCAGCATCGCGCGCAGTCCCTCGCGGACGACGGGATGGTCGTCGGCCAGGACGATCCGGATCACGCGGTCTCACCCCGCACGGCGTCGGGTACGGGCAGGCGCACGGTCACCGTCGTCCCGGCGCCCGGGGCGCTGCGCACCGACACCGTCCCGCCCACCTCGGCGGCCCGGGCGCGCAGCCCCGCCAGGCCGTAGCCGCCGGACACGCCGGCGGGGTCGAAGCCGGGGCCGCCGTCGCGGACGCGGAGGGTCAGCGCGTCGTCGCCGTAGCCGAGCCGGACCCCGACGTCCGCCGAACTCCCCGCGTGCTTGCGTGCGTTGGTCAGCGCCTCCTGGCAGGCGCGCAGCGCCACCACCTCGACCCCGGC
>NZ_JBLEBI010000077.1:0-29098 GCF_047340315.1 Streptomyces sp. AF1A | reverse complement strand
TCCTCCTTGCCGCGCAGCGCACGGTGGACCTGGGCCAGGGCGAACAGCGCGGCGGCGTCCGCGGACGCGGGCTCGGCCTGGAGCCAGTCACTCGCCCAGGCGACGGCGTACGGCTCCCGGGCGAGCACGGTCAGCCGGTGGCCGCGGCGGTCCCAGTCGTCACCCGTGTGCAGCAGTAAGGAGCGGGCGGCCTGCCGGCGGCCCTGGGCCAACGCGCTGCGCGCGGTGCGCAGTTCCGCGTCGCCGAGGGTGTCGTCGAAGGCGGCGGAGTCGTCCGGGGCGGTGTCGCCGGGCTGGTCCGTGAGGGCCCGGCGAACGCCGAGCACGGGTGGGAGTGGGGGCACCGCGGGACTTCCTGTTTCTCGGGCTGCCATCGACCGATCACGCACAGCAAACCCGCAGCCAAGGTTTGCGTCAAGCGGAACCCGGCGGTTGCGCAGTTCAACTACCTTGTTACATAAGGGAGTTGCATTAATTTCGCGCAGGTGGGGACGGCGGTGGGCGGGTGCCGCGGGCCGGATTCCTGTGGCGTACGCCATGGCGCCGGGCGACCGGCCGGAGCACGATGGCGAGTCGACTCCCCGGTTCCGGGTACTCTCCGGGTCAATGCCGCTCCGGGAGCGCTACAGTCGGCGACTACGCGTCCGTGGTCCGGCCGGATGATCGAGGTACGCAGCGTGTCCGTTCTGGTTCTCCTCCTCTCCGTGAGCGCGGCGTGCTGTCTGGGCTTCGGGTTCGTGCTCCAGCAGAACGCCGCTCAGCAGGCGCCGCTGAGCGACTTCCTGTCGTTCCGGCTGCTGCTCGACCTGATGCGGGTGCCGCGCTGGCTGGGCGGGCTCGGCCTGATGGTGGCCGGCATGGTGCTGGGCGCGATCGCCCTCGGCAAGGGCGAGATCTCCCTGGTCGAACCGCTGCTCGCGACCAATCTGCTGTTCGCGCTCGCGCTGTCCCGGTACCAGACCGAACAGCCCCTGGGCCGCCAGGGTTGGGCGGGTCTCCTGCTGCTCGCGGGCGGGGTGAGCGCGTTCATCGTCGCGGGCCAGCCGCGCGGCGGCAGCGCCGTCACCGACCCGCTGCGGCACTGGGTGATCATCGGCGCCATGGTGGGCGGCGCCATGGTGCTCACCACCTACGCCAAGCGGTCCCGGCTGAGCTGGGGCCCGGTGCTGCTGGCGCTGGCCGCCGGGCTGCTCTACGGCGTGCAGGACGCGCTGACCCGGGTGAGCGGCACGCGCTTCTCCGACGGCGGCTTCGCGGAGCTGTTCACGGGCTGGCAGCCGTACGGCGTGGTCGCGTGCGGGGTCACCGGGCTGATCCTGGTGCAGAGCGCCTTCGAGACGGCTCCGCTGCGGATGTCGCTGCCCGCGCTGACCGCCGCCGAACCGCTCGCCGGGATCCTGTGCGGGGTGGGCTTCCTCGGCGACCGGCTGCACACCGACACCGGGGCGCTGGCCTGGGAGGCGGTGGGGCTCGCCGCCGTGGTCGCGGGGATCGTGCTGCTCGGGGCGCACCCGGCGATGCCGTGCGGCACGCCGGAGGCGGAGCCGTCGGCCCGGGACCTGCAGCGGCGCTGAGCCGCGGGGCCCCGCACCCGCCCGCGCGGAGCCCCTGCTTGGATACCGCCATGAACCCTGCTGACGAGATCCTCGACATCGTCGACGAGCACGACCGGGTCGTCGGCCAGTGCCCGCGCGGCGAGGCGTACGCCCGCGGACTGCGCCACCGCTGCGTCTTCGTCCAGGCCCGGGACACGGCCGGGCGGCTCTTCGTCCACCGGCGCACGGCCGGCAAGCTGGTGTTCCCCTCCCTGTACGACCTCTTCGTCGGCGGAGTCGTCGGCGCGGGCGAGTCCTACGACGAGGCGGCGCTGCGGGAGGCCGAGGAGGAGCTGGGGGTGAGCGGTCTGCCCCGGCCGACGTACCTGTTCAAGTTCCTCTACGACGACGGGGCCGGCAAGAGCTGGTGGTCCGCGGTGTACGAGGTGCGCTGCGAGCTGCCCGTGCGCCCGCAGGCGGAGGAGATCCAGTGGCACGGCTTCCTGACCGACGACGAGGTCGCACGGCGGCTCGGCGAGTGGACGTGGGTGCCGGACGGGCTGGCCGCGTACGAGCGGCTGAGGGCGTTCAGGGCGGGCCGGTGAGGCCCCGGTAAGGTCGGCCGCGTGAGCGACTTCGTGCGAAACGTCCGGCTGTGGTTCGCGCCGGAGCAGGTGCGGGCCGAGGGCGGCACACCCGACTACCGCTTCTCGCTGGCCAACGAGCGCACCTTCCTCGCCTGGCTGCGCACCGCGCTCGCGCTGATCGGCGGCGGATTCGCGGTGGACCAGTTCCTGCCGGACCTGCGCTGGGCCTGGCGGGTCGGGCTGGCGCTCGCGCTGCTGGCGGCCGGTGTGCTGTGCTCACTGCGGGCGGTGAACCACTGGGTGCGCTGCGAGCGGGCGATGCGGCGCGGCGAGGACCTGCCCGCGTCCCGCTTCCCGGCGCTGCTGAGCCTGGTCGTGGCCGTGGTGGCCGTCGCGATGGTCGTGGTGGTGCTGGCAGGGTGGGAGTCGTGACGGCAGGCGCGGAGCCGGCCGGCCGGGACCCGGGGCTCCAGCCCGAACGCACCCGCCTCGCCTGGCGGCGTACGACGCTCTCGGCCGCCGTCGCCGCCGTACTCGCCGTGAAGGCCGCGCTGCACGGTGGGGTCTCCGCCACCGGGATCCTGGTGTGCGCGCTGTGCTGCGCGCTGTGGCTGGGGTTCCTGTGCGTGGCTCAGCAGCGCATCCGGGCCCTCGCGACCGGTCCGCGCCCCCCGGCCCTCGCGCCCCGGCACGCCACGGCGGCCGTGCTGTGCGCGGTGGCGTTGGCGCTCTGCGCCGCGATGCTGGTGGTCTGACGGTCCCGCCTCAGGCGCGCCGAGCGCCGTGGCGACGGCGCTGTGCGGGCGATCCGAGGGTCTCGCTCCACCCGCCGGCCTGGGGTCTCGCCCCACAGGCGTCATGCGCCGTCCGGGGCCACCGTGACCACGATCTTCCCGCGCGTGTGGCCCTCCCGGTTCAGCCGCTGCGCGTCCGCCGTCCGTTCCAGCGGGAAGGTCTCCTGGACGGGCACGCGCAGGGCGCCCTGTTCGGCCAATTCGGTCAGCCGGGTCAGGTCCTCGGTGTCCGGGCGGACGAAGCAGTAGCGGCCGCCGTAGCCGACCACCCCGGGATCGGCGATCGAGGCCATGCGGCCCTCCGTGGCCAGCAGGTTGGCTGAGGTCTTCAGCGTGTCGCCGCCGATGGTGTCGAAGACCGCGTCCACCCCTGCGGGGGCCTGCGCGCGCACCCGTTCACCCAGGCCCTCGCCGTAGGTCACCGGTTCACCGCCGAGGCCGCGCACATACTCGTGGTTGCGTTCGCTCGCGGTGCCGATGACCCGGGCGCCGAGGTGGGCGGCGATCTGGACGGCCAGGGAGCCGACCCCGCCGGCCGCCGCGTGAACCAGGACGGTCTCGCCGCGCCCGACCTGCAGCGCCTTGACCAGCACCTGGTAGGCGGTGAGCCCGGCCAGCGGGAGACCGGCGGCCTCCTCGAAGGAGAGGTTGCGCGGCTTGCGGGCCAGCGTGCGCACGGGCGCGGCGACGTACTCGGCGAAGGTGCCCCGGGAGAGGAAGTCCTCGCGGACGTAGCCGATCACCTCGTCGCCGGCGGAGAACTCCGGGACCGCTGCACCGGGCCGGACCACCACCCCGCTGACGTCCCAGCCGGGGATCACCGGGAAGACCGCGTCGAGGAGGGAGTCGAGGTAGCCCTCGCGGCACTTCCAGTCGACCGGGTTGACGGCCGCCGCGCGCACCCTGACCAGCACCTGGTCCGGGCCGACCTTCGGGTCGCGCACCTCGCCGTACTCCAGAACCTCGGGACCGCCGTAACGGTTGTAGCTGATGCCCTTCATGCCCTCGACGCTCCGGGGTACTCGCCCGCCACGCAACCGGTATGCCCCTATTTGCACCGTTCGCGCGCGTAACCTGTCCGTCGTCCACACCCCCGCACCCCCGAAGGTGAGCAGCATGACGGTCCTTCACCAGGAACACGCCGAGCACGGGACGCACAGCCACGGTCCGGAGTGCGGGCACACGGCCGTGCGCCACGGCGACCACGTCGACTACGCGCACGACGGCCATCTCCACCGGGAGCACGACGGCCACTGGGACGAGTGCGAGCCGTCCGGGCACACCGTGCACGAGGGTCACGAGCACGTGCACCACGACGAGTGCGGGCACGCCCAGGTGCGCCACGGCGACCACGTCGACTACCTGCACGACGGGCACCGCCACGCCGAGCACGAGAACCACTGGGACGACCACTGAGGCGGTGACGGCGGGCCGGCGGCTCCCCGGGGCAGCGCGCCGGGGGGCCGTCGGCCTATGGTGGCTCCGGTCACGTTTCCCGCCAGGTTGGGGCCGCCCACTGGACTACATACCGACCGGTCGGCATCATGAGTCGGGTCTTGTTCACCCGGTTCTGCAGGAGTGATGTATGAGCGCCGACCACCCGCCCGGACTCGACCTGGACCGGCTGCGTGCCCTGCTCGAGCGCGAGCGCCCCGGCCTGGTGCGCGGCCCCCTGAGCGGACGGCTGATCGAGGGCGGACGGTCGAACCTCACCTACGCGCTCTCGGACGGCACCTCGAAGTGGGTCGTGCGCCGGCCGCCGCTCGGCCATGTGCTGGCCACCGCGCACGACATGAAGCGCGAGCACCGGGTGATCAGCGCGCTGCACCCGACGTCCGTGCCGGTCCCCCGCCCGCTGCTGCTGTGGGAGGACGAGGAGGTGCTGGGGGCGCCGTTCTACGTCATGGAGTTCGTCGAGGGCACCCCCTACCGCACCGCCCAGCAGCTCGCCCCGCTGGGCGCCGAGCGCACCCGGAACGCGGTGCTGTCCCTGGTGGACACGCTGGTGGAGCTGCATGCCGTGGACCCCGCCGAGGTGGGCCTCGCCGACTTCGGCCGCCCGGAGGGCTTCCTGGACCGGCAGCTGCGCCGCTGGGGCAAGCAGCTGGCCGCCTCCCGCAACCGCGACCTGCCCGGCATCGAGGAGCTGCACGCCGCCCTCGGCCGCGCGCTGCCGGCCTCCCCCGCCCCGGCCGTCGTACACGGCGACTACCGGCTCGACAACGTCCTGATCGGCGACGACGACCGGATCAGGGCCATTCTCGACTGGGAGATGTCCACGCTCGGCGACCCGCTGACCGACCTCGGCCTGCTGGTGATGTACAGCCGGCCGCTGGGCATGGCCCACTCCCCCGTCTCCACCACCGCCGAGGCGCCGGGGCACCCCTCCCCGCAGGAGCTGATCGAGCGGTACGCCGAGCGCTCCGGGCGCGATGTGTCGGCCGTCTCCTGGTACACGGCGTTCGCCTGGTTCAAGCTCGCCGTGATCCTGGAGGGCATCCACTACCGGTACACGCTCGGCCAGACGGTCGGCCGCGGCTTCGACCGCATCGGCGACCTCGTACCCGTCTTCATCGACCACGGACTGACCACTCTTCAGGAAGGCTGACCGGTCATGGACTTCGCGTTCGACGCGCGCACCGAGGAGCTGCGCGCCAGGCTCCTCGCCTTCATGGACGAGCACGTGTACCCCGCCGAGGCGGTGGCCGAGGAGCAGCGGGCCGCGCTCGCCTCCCCCTGGGACGTCCCGGCCGTGGTCGAGGAGCTGAAGGCCGAGGCCCGCAAGCAGGGGCTGTGGAACCTCTTCCTGCCCGACGAGGAGTACGGCGCCGGGCTGACGAACCTGCAGTACGCGCCGCTCGCCGAGATCACCGGCCGCTCCCCGCAGCTCGCGCCCACCGCCCTCAACTGCGCGGCCCCGGACACCGGGAACATGGAGGTGCTGGCGCAGTTCGGCAACGAGCAGCAGAAGAAGCAGTGGCTGGAGCCGCTGCTGGCCGGTGAGATCCGCTCCGCCTTCGCCATGACCGAGCCGGAGGTGGCGTCCTCGGACGCCACCAACATCACCACGCACATCGAGCGGGACGGCGACGAGTACGTCATCACCGGTCGCAAGTGGTACATCTCCGGGGCGATGAACCCGGACTGCAGGATCTTCATCGTGATGGGCAAGACGGCGCCGGACGGGGCGGACATCCGCCGCCAGCAGTCCATGGTGCTGGTCCCGCGCGACACCCCGGGCGTGACCGTCAGGCGCGCCATGCGGGTCTTCGGCTACGAGGACCACTACCACGGCGGCCACGCCGAGGTCGTCTTCGACCACGCGCGCGTGCCGGTGTCGAACCTGATCGGCGAGGAGGGCGGCGGCTTCGCCATCGCCCAGGCGCGGCTCGGGCCCGGCCGGATCCACCACTGCATGCGGCTGATCGGCATGGCCGAGCGGGCGATCGAGCTGATGTGCCGCCGGGCGGTGTCCCGGACGGCGTTCGGCAAGGCGCTGGCCCAGCAGGGCGTGGTGCAGAACTGGATCGCCGACGCCCGGGTCACCGTCGAGCAGCTGCGGCTGCTGGTGCTGAAGACGGCCTGGCTGATGGACACCGTCGGCAACAGGGGCGCCCACACCGAGATCCAGGCCATCAAGATCGCCACGCCCCGCGCGGTGGTCGGCATCCTGGACCGCGCCATCCAGCTGCACGGCGCCGGCGGCGTGAGCCAGGACTTCCCCCTGGCCGAGCTCTACGCCGGCGCCCGCACCCTGATGCTCGCGGACGGCCCGGACGAGGTCCACCAGCGGTCGCTGGCGCGGCGGGAGCTGAAGAAGTACCTCCCGTAGCCGCCCCTGGGGACGGCGGTCCGGCGCCTGGCCGCCCACTGCCGTCCCGAGCGCCGGGTCACGTGTGACGTGACCCGGACCGGGCTGCCGGTCGAGTCGGCGCGAGCGGGGATCGAGGTGACGTTCGCGCCCCGGGCCATCGGGAGCGGGCCGGGCCGCCGTGCGCGCGGGTACGGCAGCCCGAGCCCGGCCGCACGGTCGTACGCGCTGGACACGGCCCGCGGCCGCGGAACCCGGCGGCCGCGGGGCTGGTCGCTCACCTCACGGGCGCAGCGCCCGCAGCAGCAGGTCGGCGAGGTGGTCGGCGACCTGCTGCGGGGTGAGGGGGCCGTCGGGGCGGTACCAGGTGGACAGGTGGTGGACCGAGCCGAAGTGGTAGTCCACGACCAGGTCGGCCGGGGTCGCCGTGGAGAAGACTCCGGCCTTCTGGCCCTCCTCGATGAGCGCGCGGAAGCGTTCGTGGTAGCGCCGGCGCTCGGCACGCACCTGCTTGTTCTTCTCCGGGCTCAGGTGGTGCATGGAGCGGAAGAAGATCATCGCGTCGTCGAGGTTGTCGATGGTCGTGACGACCACGTCCGCCGCGGCGCCCCTGAGCCGCTCCTCAACCGGCGCGTCCATGTCCGCGTAGTGGTCCAGCCGTTCCTGCTGGACGCGCAGCACGCGCGCGTACACCTCGTGCAGGAGGTCGTCCTTGGAGCCGAAGTAGTGGTAGAGCGCCCCCTTGGTGACGCCCGCCGCCTCCACGATCTCCTGCACGGAGGTGCGGTCGTAGCCCTGCTCGGCGAAGAGCCGGGTGGCGGCGGCAAGGAGCCGCTGCGGAACAGGAGCTCCGTCACCCTCCGTCGTCCTGGGCACTGCCGCCACCTGCCTTTCCGTGATGTCACTGACTGTCGTGCGGGCGGGAACGCAGTTCCCGACGGAGGATCTTCCCACTCGCCGTCTTGGGCAAGTCGGGCAGGATCTCCACCTGCCGCGGGTATTTGTAGGCGGCCAGTCTCTCCTTGCAGTACGCCGCCAGTTCATCCGGGTCCGCCACGGCGTCCGGACGCAGGCTGATGTAGGCCTTGACGGTCTCCCCGCGGTAGCCGTCCGGCACACCGACGACGGCCGCCTCGCGCACCGCGGGGTGGGTGTACAGCACGTCCTCGACCTCGCGCGGCCACACCTTGAAGCCCGAGGCGTTGATCATGTCCTTCTTGCGGTCGACCACGTAGAGCCAGCCCTGCTCGTCCATGAAGCCGATGTCGCCGGTGCGCAGCTCGCCGTCCGGGAAGGTCTCGGCGGTGGCGTCCGGGCGGCGCCAGTAGCCGGGGACGACCTGCGGACCCCGTACGACGATCTCACCGTGCTCGCCGAACGGCACCTCGCGGCCCTCGTCGTCGACGATCCGCACCACCGTGTCGGGACCGGGCACGCCGACGGCCAGCGTCCCGGAGACCGGGTCGACCGGCGCCTCCAAGCCGGGCGGCACGGAGGCGCAGGGCGCGGTGCACTCGGTCAGGCCGTAGCCGTTGCGGATGTACGGCCCGAAGCCGGCGCGGAACTTCTCCACCAGCGCCGGCGGCAGCGGGGCGCCGCCGGAGGAGATGATCCGGAAGGACGAGAAGTGGCCCGCCGTCACGGCGGGGTGGGCCGCGAGCGCCATGAAGGCGGTCGAGGGACCGACGGTGAAGTGCGGCCGGTGCTCGGCGAAGGCGTCCAGGACGGTGCCCGCCTCGAAGCGGTAGGCCAGCACCAGCGTGCCCGCGCTGTTCAGGCAGGCGCCGAACTGGCAGACCATGCCGGTGATGTGGAACAGCGGTGCGAGCGCGAAGTAGACGGGCGCCTCGGGCAGCGTGAGCCCGGTCCGCTGCCGCTCGGCGTTGTACATGATGTTGCGGTGGGTGTTGGTGGCGCCCTTGGGGGTGCCGCTGGTGCCCGAGGTGTAGCTGATCAGGGCGATGTCCTCGGGCCGCGGATCACGGCCCTGCGGCGCCTTGCCGCCCTGCCGGGCCACGGTCACGAGGTCGTCGGCGTCGGCGGCCTGGGGCAGCCGCTCGAAGGTCAGCACACGCGCGTCGTCCCGCGTCTGGAAGTCCCGCTCGCACCCGGTGAGCACGATCCGCACCGGCGAGTCGGCGGCCGTGTCCCTGAGGTACGCCTCCCAGGCCCGGCCGGAGCAGATCAGCGCGGCCACCTCGCCGTCCCGCAGGACGTGGGCGACCTCGGCCGACTTGTACATGGGGTTGACCGGCACCACGGTCGCGCCCGCCTTCCAGGCGCCGAGCACGGCGAGGACGAAGTGCGGGGAGTTCTGCAGGAGCACGGCGACCCGGTCGCCGCGGCGCAGCCCGCGCTCGGCGAGGTGACCGGCCACGGAGTCGCTCAGCTCGTCCACCTCGCGGTAGCTCAGGCGGGCGTCGAAATAGGCGAGGCAGGTGCGCTCGGGGACCTCGGCGACCGCGGCGCGCAGGGCGTGCACCAGCGAGTCGGCGGGGTCGACGGGGGCGCGCTGGGCGTCGGTGAGGAGGGCCAGCCAGGGCTTGGCCGCGTACCGGGACTCGGTCACTGGGCCGCCTCCCACCTGCGCTGGATGTGGTTCATGCCGGACAGCCAGCGGTCGGGTTCGCCGGCCCGCGCCCGGTAGTAGTCGCCGACCTCCGGGTGCGGCAGGATCAGGAAGCGGTCCTCCTCGATGCCCCGGAACAGGGCGTCGGCCACGTCCTCCGGCTCGATCGCGTTCGGCTGCAGCACCAGGTCGCCCGCGCTGCCGGTGGCGGCCAGCATGTCGGTGCGCACCCCCTGCGGGCAGATCGCGTGCACCTTCAGGCCCCGGTGGCGGTACGTCAGCGACAGCCACTCGGCGAAGGCGTAGGCGCCGTGCTTGGTGACGCTGTAGGAGGGGGCGCCGATCATGGTGAGCAGCCCGGCGGCCGAGACGGTGGCGACGAACCGGCCGCTGCCCCGTTCCAGCCAGTGCGGCAGCAGCGCGTGGGCCGCGCGGACGTGCGCCATCACGTTGACGTCCCAGGACAGCGCCCAGGACCTCTCGTCGAGCGGCGCGTCGGCCGCCCCGTCCTCGAAGGCGACACCGGCGTTGGCGCAGTAGACGTCCACGGTGCCGCCGAGCGCCTCCCGTGCCTCGCCGACGATCGTGGAGGCGTCGCCCGGGACGGCGACGGCGCCGATCTCCTCGGCGACCGCCTTGGCCTTCCCGGCGTCCAGGTCGTTCACCACGACCCGGGCGCCCTCGGCGGCGAACCGCCGGGCCAGCGCGGCCCCGATCCCACCGCCCGCTCCGGTGACGACCACTCCCGCATCCTGCACGGCTTCCACCATCGGTCTCCTTCGGCACGACTTCGCGCGGCGCGCATCGGCTGTGACCCGGCCCAGACTAACCGGTCGGTATGTGTGAAGGAAGGGCGGCCGCACCAACCTCTAGAGCACAGGGAACCACGCGCGCACCCCGACACGCCTGCACCTTCACCACCCACGGGAGGTCACCCCATGCACCTGTCCCGACGGACCCTGCTCGCGACGGCCACGATGGCGGCCGTGCCGGCGGCACCCGACCACCACGCGCCGGCGGCACCCGGACACCGCGCGCGCCTGCGCACCGGGTTCGAACGGCTCGCGGCCGACGGCTACGCGCTCCTGAAGGGCCGCACGACGGGGATCGTCACCAACCCCACGGGCATCACCAGGGACGTCCGCCACATCGTCGACGTCATGCACGACGACCCCCGCGTCCGGCTGACGGCCGTCTTCGGCCCGGAGCACGGCTTTCGCGGCACCGCCCAGGCCGGCGGCTCGGAGGGCCGCTACGACGACCCGGCGACGGGGCTGCCGGTCTACGACACCTACCTCAAGAGCGGCCAGGCCCTCGCCGACGTCTTCACCGCCTCCGGCGTCGACACCATCGTCTTCGACATCCAGGACGTGGGCGCCCGCTTCTACACCTACATCTGGACGCTGTACGACTGCATGGAGGCGGCCCAGCTCGCCGGCAAGCGCTTCGTGGTGCTGGACCGCCCGAACCCGGTCACCGGGCGCCAGGCACAGGGCCCGGTGCTGCACAAGGAGTTCGCCAGTTTCGTCGGCCGGCAGCCGATCGCGCAGGAGCACGGGATGACCGTCGCCGAGCTGGCCCGGCTCTTCAACGGGGAGTTCCTCGCCGAGCCCGTCCCGCTGGAGACCGTGCCGATGACGGGCTGGCGGCGCACGGACTTCTACGACGCCTCCGGGCTGCCCTGGGTGCCGCCGAGCCCCAACATGCCCACGGCGGACACGGCGCTCGTGTACTCCGGCACCTGCATGTTCGAGGGCACCAACCTCTCGGAGGGGCGCGGCACCACCAGGCCCTTCGAACTCCTCGGCGCCGAGGGCATCGACGGCCGCTGGGCGGCCGCCGCGAACGAACTGGGGCTGCCCGGCGTGCGGTTCCGTGAGGCGTACTTCGCGCCCACGTTCTCCAAGTTCGAGGGCAGGACCGTGGGCGGGGTGCAGATCCACGTGCACGACCGGGCCGCCTACGACCCCGTGCGCACCGGGATCGGGCTGCTGGTGACGGCGAAGAAGGTGTGGGACGGCTTCGCCTGGCGGTCGGACGACTGGATCGACAAGCTCACCGGCTCCACCCGGGTGCGCACGATGATCGACGCGGGTGCGGGAACCGACGAGGTGGCCGGCTCCTGGCGGGAGGAGCTGGCCGCGTTCCGGCGGATCCGAGAGGAGTACCTCCTGTACGGGTGATGCGCGCGGTGGCTGGTCAACCTCGCCCCGAAGCAGGACGATGCGCGCAAAGCGCATGGTTTCAGGGCGGACGAGGGAGCCTGGCATGGCGGATCCTGGGATGAGCGTGACTCCCTACTGGGAGCTGACCTTCGACGCGGACGGGGACGTGGAACCGCCCGAACGCGATCACCTCGTGGCGCAGGTCACGGGCCACGGCGTCCGTGACCTGATCGTCTTCGCGCACGGCTGGAACAACGACCGCTCGGGCGCCACCGCGCTGTACCGCCGCTTCTTCGCCCCGCTCCCGGGGCTCGCGCCCCGGGCGCGCCTCGGGTACGTCGGGGTGATCTGGCCGTCGATGCGCTTCAGCGACGAGCCGATTCCCGACTTCCCGAAGTCCGTGGCGGCGACGGAGGCGGAGGCGGCGCCCGGCCCGGCGCTGGACAAGGACACCCGGCGCGCGCTGCTGAAGACCTTTCCGGGCCGGGCGAGCGTCGTCGACCAACTGGCCCGCATGCTGGACGAACGGCCGGACGGCACCGCGGGGCTGACGGAGTTCGGGCGGCTGGTGCGGATGCTCGTGGAGGGGCCGGGGCGACCCGCGGCGGCCGACACCGACGAGCAGGGCGAGCCGGCCGTGTTCCGCGAGGACCCGGTGACCGCCTGCGACGAGTTCGCCGGAGCGCTCGCCGCGCTCCGGTCGCCGGACGACCCGCAGGGGTTCAGCCTGCCCAACCCGTGGGACGGCGCCAAGGAACTGCTGCGGCAGGCGACGTACTACGCGATGAAGGGGCGGGCCGGGACCGTCGGGGAGCACGGACTCGGGCCGGTGATCGGGCAGTTGGCGGATGCAGCGCCCGGGGTGCGGGTGCATCTGGTCGGGCACAGCTTCGGCGGGCGGCTGGTGTCGTTCGCGCTGCGCGGGCTGCCCGGCGGGGTGCGCGCGGTGAAGTCCGTGACGCTGCTGCAGGGGGCCTTCTCGCACTACGCCTTCGCCGAGCGGCTGCCGCACGACCAGGGCGCGGCCGGCGCGCTCAAGGACCGGCAGCGGCGGATCGACGGTCCACTGGTGTGCTGCCACTCGCACTTCGACTCGGCGCTCGGCACGTTCTATCCGCTGGCCTCGCGGCTGTCGGGGGACGACCGGTCCTGCGTGGGCAACGAGATCGCGGCGGTGCTCGGCCCCCGGTGGGGTGCCATGGGCCACGACGGGGTGCAGGCGGTGCCGGGCACCGTCCGGCTGGACCTCGCGCGGGCCCTGGCGGGGGAGCTGCCCGCGTCGGGGTGCGTGAACGTCGACGCGGCCTCGGTCGTCTGCCACGGCGGCCCGCCGTCCGGGGCGCACAGCGACATCGTGCACCCCGAACTGGCGCGGCTGGTGCTGGCGGCGGGCCGTGTCGCCTGACCCGCCGCCCCTGTCATCCGGCCCGGTTCACCGGTGCGAGGTGTACTCCACGACCTGCTGGAAGGTGGGCCGGTTCTGCCAGCTGATCCTGCCGTGCTTGATGCCGCCCAGGGTGCGCTGGACGATCGAGTCGGCGCACCACTGGTCACCGGCCGAGCACTGGTCGTCGCCCGGGTAGACCTGGGCGGCGGTCATGCCGGCCGCCTGCTTCAGGGTGCTGAGCAGGATGTCCCGGCAGGCGCTCAGGCTGCCGCCGCCGCAGTACCTCTCGGCGAGGCCGCCCCGCACGTTCTCGCCGAGCACCGCCCGGATGTCCTTGTCGACATAGCTCCACCAGCCGAACTGGAAGGAGCTTCCGGCGTGCGAGCCGGTCGGGCCGTGTCCGGCGGACGGGGGCTCGTCGACCGGCAGGTTGCCCGTGAAGGCGCTGTACAGGTCGCTGCCGAGGCCCGGCTCGAACTCCGCCTTGACCAGCAGCGGCCACCAGGCGTCCAGGATGCGGATCGCGTCGGCGTCGGCGTACGTCTTCGAACCGGCGGAGGTCTCCGTGCGGCCCGCGCCCGCGGTCAGCCACGCCTTGAGCCTGCTCACCGCGGCGGCGGCCGTGGAGTCCGTCACCGGCGAGGATTCGACCACCCGCAGCAGCTTCGGCAGCACGTCCTCGGCGCGCAGGTCGGCGAGGGCCGCGTTCGCCATGGCCTGCACCAGCTGGGAGCGGGTCACCCCGCCGGCCGCGACCAGCCTGCGCACCCGGTCGTCGAGCAGGTTCCCGCGGTGCACGGAGCCGTCGCCCCAGGCCGCGGCGGAGTAGTCCTCGGCCTGCTTGTTGTTCCAGGAGACGTAGTAGTCCTGGTCGACGGAGTTGGGGTGGGCGGACGGCGGGGTGTAGTCCGCCGTGTTGGTGGCCGGGTCCCAGTTCCGCCACTCGTACGCGGGCCGTGCCCACACCGGGAACTCCGCGTCGACGCCGGCGGCCCGGACCGGGTTGTCGCCGCTGTTGTAGTAGGCGGTGTGCCGGGAGTCGGCGTAGAACCAGTTGAACGTGTAGTTGATGTGCTGGGCCGCGGCCTGGAAGTCCTGGGGGCCCTTGACGAAGTCGGGGTCGTTCAGCATCTGGAAGCCGATGATCGAGTCGGCCTCGTGCAGGTAGGAGGAGCGCAGGGAGGTGTAGGCGACCTTCCGTCCGCCCACCGTCGCCCGGTACTCCACCGGCCCGTACTTCGTCCGCCACACCCGCATCGTGTACGACCCCGCGGCGGTGCCGTCGGCGAGCGTCGGCTTCCAGGAGTTCTTCTGCTCCACCTTGTCCATCGCGGTGCAGGTGCCGTGGTACAGGTAGTGGTAGTCGTCCTGGCACAGCTCTACGGCGTAGGTGTCGATGATGTCCTGGCCGGAGGTGGTCGCGCTCCAGGAGTAGTCCTGGCCGCGGCCGAGTTCGACGTACATGCTCAGGCCCGCGAAGGAGGCGCCGCGGGCGCTGATGCCCGGGCCCTGGATCTCCTGGAGCATGAGCAGCTGCGGGGCGAAATAGCCGGTCTGCGGCCCGAAGACGGCGATCGGATGGCCGCTCGCGGTGTACTTGCCGCTGACCACGAGGGCGTTGGACATGCCGCGTTTCGCGGAGCTGAGAGTGGTCTTCGCCGCGCTCGTGGAGGCGTTCCTGGCGGCCGTGGTGGCGGCGCTGCCGGTGCGGTCGTACACCAGGGGCTCCTGGGCCACCGAGCCGAGGTCGGGCAGTGCCTCGCCCTGGGCGTCGGCCGGCTTGGTGGCGTACGGGAAGCTCTCGCCGTCGTGGACGGTGAGGACGGCCTCGGGGTCATTGCGCTCGCGGAAGGACTCCCAGACCCTGGTGCCCTGCTCGACGCCGTACTTGGCCTGGGCGGCGAGCAGGGACAGGGCGTTGTTGACCTCGCCGCCGCCGCCGGAGCCGAACAGGGAGCCGACGACCGAGGCGAGCGCCACCAGGTCGGTGACCTTGAAGTGGTCGATGGTGCCGGCGTTGGTGACGGCGTCCTTGTGGCCGGTGAGGTCGTACTCGCCGGGGAAGTAACGGCCGCTGTCGGAGGCGTCGATGTACGCGTTCACGCCGTCGAGGTAGGCGTGGACGTCCGCGAGCGCCTGCTGGCCGCGGGCGCCGTTCCTGGCCACCGCGCCGTCGATCTGCGCCTGCAGGTCGGCCTCGGTGTAGGGCGCGTTGCGGTAGAACTCCTGCTCCAGGCCCTGGTTGGCGGCGGCGCCGCCCGCGAAGGAGGTCAGCTGGCCCCGGCCCACGTGGCGGAAGACGTCCATCAGCCACAGCCGGTCCTCGGCCGCCGCGTACCCGGCGCCGAACTCGGTGCCGTAGCGGGTGGTACCCGTGATGTGCGGTACACCGGTCTTCTTGTCCCGGACGATCGTCACGTCACCGCGTCCGGCCGGCTTCTCGGTGGACGCGACCTGGGCGGACGGGACGCCGAACGAGGCGTCGTTGAAGAAGGTGTTGATCGTGGCGTCCGTGAGGCCCTTGTAGCCGGTGGCCAGGTTGGCATAGGGCCCGAGCTGGTCCTCGGCGTGTGCGGGCTGGGTGCCGAAGAGCTGGTTGAGCAGGATCTGGGCGAGGGTGGCGTTGCCGTTCTCGCCGGGCGGCAGGATGTCCGAACACTGCCCACCGCAATAGTCGTTGGAGGCGGTAACGTCGGCCGCGGCCGCCGCCGTCTGGGTGAGCGGGGAGAGAAGTCCGGCTATCAGGACGCATACCGACGCGGTCTTCAGGAACCCGGGGAGTCGGCGGGACGTTCTCAGTCTGTCGAGAGCGGTGCGTGGGGTTCGCCGTGGCATGGCAGCTCCTAGCGACGGGGGTGCGCGAACGTTACCGCCGGTATCCCCGAGTTTGAAGATGAACATGCGTCACTTTCTGGAGTCCGCAGGAACAGCATCGAGAAGAGATGGAGCCGAATCGCCTGTCGATACGTCTATTCGGCGACGTCCGTACGACGACGCCGAAGTGACCGAAGTACAGGTGCAGGTGTGACGGAGGTGCAGGGCGATGGCCGGTTTCCGGAGTCTGGCGAGACAGGTACGCGATCCGGACTGCGATCTGGCACTGCGGCGGTACTCGCTGCGCAAGTGCCTTGAGAAGTTCGCCCCTTACGGGCATCGGGCGACGTGGGACCATCTGTGCTCGCGAGCGGGGTTCGGCCCCGAGGACCGCTCCCCGGACCCGGCGCGGCTCGTGGCCGCACTGGAGGAACTGGAGGAGGCGCGTTCGGTCTGGCTCGCGTACGAGACCGAGTTCACCGAGCGGCGCAGGAAGGAGAAGCACGACGGGCTGCGCCGGCCGGGCAGCGTGGACGACTGGCACCGGCTGACCTGGGGCGGCTTCGGGGTCGCCTGGTGCGACGATCCACGGGTCCATCCGGACGAACCGCTGGCCGAGGTGCTGCGCAGGCTGATCGCCGCGCTGGAGCGGGAGCCGGGGTCCGGCTGCCCGGTCTGCGGCGGCGAACGCCTCGTGTGGAGATACGGCCTCGACCACGAGCCGTCCTCCGGCCCTGTCTGCACGGACTGCGGAATCCTGGTCCCGCGCCCCGTGCTCTCCCCGCAGGCCCTGGCGTACGCCAGGCGCGGACGACTGCTGATGTCGGCCTGACAGTGGTTCCAACGGGGGGTTGGACACAGGTCGCAACGGGGGGCTCAACCAGGGGCTCGGAACCCTGGGTTCAGGAACCGGCGGCCCGAAGCCGCGGTGCCGGAATCCCGGATCGTCATGGGCGCAAAATGGTGCAGGTGTGTCTGAACGGGCGGCGGGCGGCCGACGACGGTCCGGTCGTGCCCATGTCGCCGCAGGACATGGCCCGTTCGGCCGCGGAAGCCGTCGCGGCCGGGGCCGTGGAGGTCCATGTCCACCCCAGGACCCCGTGCGGGCACGACAGTCTCTCCCCGCGCGTGCTCGCGCCGACGCTCGAGGCGATACGGGCGCGGGTGACGGTGCCGATCGGTGTGACGACGGGCGCCTGGGCGGAGCCCGATCCGACTACCCGGCTCGCCCGGGTGCGCGCCTGGACGGTGCTGCCCGACGTCGCCTCGGTCAACTGGCACGAGCCGGGCGCGGAAGCGGTCGCCGGGCACCTGCTGGCCCTGGGCGTGGGCATCGAGGCGGGCATCCGGTCGGGCACCGGCGCGGCGGCCCGGTTCAGGGCCTCCCCGCTCGCCCCGAGGGTGCTGCGCGTACGGGCCGAGGTGACGGATCCGGACCCCGCGACCGCCGAGGCCACCGCGCGCGCCCTGCTGGCCGAACTCGGTGAGGCCCACGGCCGCCCGGTCCTGCTGCACGGCGAGGAGGCCGCCGCCTGGCCGGTGCTGAGACTGGCCGGCCGCCTGGGCCTGGCGACCCGCATCGGCCTGGAGGACACCCTGTTCCTCCCGGACGGCCGACCGGCGCGGTCCAACGCTCAGTTGGTGGCGGAGGGACTGCTCCAGTACGGATCGTCCCAGCGCTCGTCGTAGCGGAGGCCGACCAGTTCGGCACGCCTGGCCAGGTCCTCCTCGCCCCGCGCCCGCAGCCGGCCGGCGGCGTGCCGGGCGAGCCAGGACTGGAGTTCGCCGCCCCGGACCGCCTGTCGTCGGGCTCCCCCGTTCGGTACTCCGCGCGCGGCGACGCCGCCGGCCGAAGGGGTCGACGCTAGCAGGGGCAAATCCATTGGATCCAGCCGATTGCCGTCCGGAGAGTGGGGGTGAGGAAAACGAACCCATGAACACGGGGAGTCCCATGTCCACGCTGCGGGTGACCGCCGAGCTGCTGACCGTCCATGAGCATCCGAACGCCGACGCGCTGGAGTTGGCCCAGGTGGGTCTGTACCGCGCCGTCGTCGCCAAGGGCGCCTACCGGACCGGCGAGGCCGCGGTGTACATCCCCGAGCAGGCCGTGCTGCCGCCGGGGCTGATCGAGGAGCTGGGGCTGACCGGGCGGCTGGCGGGGTCCGCCGCCGACCGGGTCAAGGCGGTTCGGCTGCGCGGTGAGCTGTCGCAGGGCATCGTGTGCCGGCCGAAGGCGCTGGCCGGCGTCGACCTGGTGCGGGCCGCGGCGGAGCGGACCGACTTCTCCGAGCGGCTGGGGATCACCAAGTGGGTGCCGCCGATCCCGCCGACGATGAGCGGGGACGTGGAGCCGGCGCCCGACCTGCTGCCCTGGGTCGACATCGAGAACATCCAGCGCTGTCCGGACATCTTCCCTCCGGGCGAACCGGTGGTCCTGACGGAGAAGCTGCACGGTTCGGCGTGCCTGCTGACGTACGCCGCCGAGGAGGACCGGGCGTACGTGTCCTCCAAGGGCTTCGGCGCCAAGTCCCTGGCGTTGAAGGAGGATCCGCGCAACCTGTACTGGCGGGCCGTGCGCGGCCACGGGGTCGCCGAGGTGGCGGCCCGGCTGGCCGAGCGGCTCGGGGCCCGGCGGGTCGGGATCTTCGGGGAGGTCTTCGGCGCCGGGGTGCAGGACCTGACGTACGGCGCGGACGGCCGGCGGGACACGCTCGGCTACGCGGCGTTCGACGTCTCGGCGGAGATCGACGGTGCCGTGCGCTGGCTGGACACGGCCGCCCTGCTGGACGGGGAGCTGCCGGTGGTGCCCCGGCTGTACGAGGGGCCGTACGACATCGGCCGCGTGCTGGAGTTCGCGAGCGGCCGGGAGACGGTGTCGGGGCGGGAGCTGCATCTGCGGGAGGGGGTGGTGATACGGCCCGCGCAGGAGCGGTACAGCCCGGTGACCGGGGGCCGGGCGATCGCCAAGGCGGTCAGCCCGGCGTATCTGACCCGCAAGGGGGGCACCGAGTACGAGTGACCGGGCGCGAGGAGGGACGTGGGCGGCCCTGTGCCGGGACCGGGCGAGGCCGCCTACTCCTTCTCGACCATCAGACGGGAACCCACCCGCCGCTCGCCGAAGACGTCGTCCGGGTTGGACAGGACACACGTGTCCAGGGACAGGCAACCGCAGCCGATGCAGTCGGTGAGGTGGTCGCGGAGGCGGTTGAGCTGTTTGATGCGCTCGTCCAGCTCCGAGCGCCACGCCTCGGACAGCCGCGCCCAGTCCTCCCGGGTCGGCGTCCGCTCCTCGGGCAGCTCGGCCAGCGCCTCCCGGATGGTGGCCAGCGGGATGCCGACCCGCTGGGCCGCACGGATGAAGGCGACCCGGCGGAGCGTGTCGCGCCCGTAACGGCGCTGGTTGCCGCTGGTGCGACGGCTGGTGATCAGGCCCTTGGCCTCGTAGAAGTGCAGGGCGGAGACGGCGGCACCGCTGCGGGCGGACAACTGGCCGACGGTCAGCTCGTGGATCTTCTCGGGAATCTGGGGCACCCGTCAGAGACTACCCAGCGGCCGGGACCGCCATCCGTTGACATCGCCCCCGCACCCGACCATGCTAAGCAGTTGCTTAGAGACACGAGCGAGAGGCCGGGATCATGGCAGAACCGAGGACCTTCACCTCCCCCGACGAGCTGAAGGCCGCCGTGGGAGAGCAGCTGGGACACACCGACTGGCTGGAGATCGACCAGAAGCGGATCGACCTGTTCGCCGACGCGACCGGGGATCACCAGTGGATTCACGTGGACCCGGAGAAGGCCGCCGCCGGACCCTTCGGCACGACCATCGCGCACGGCTATCTCACGCTCTCGCTGCTGCCGCTCTTCGGCCCGCAGCTGATCCGGGTCGAGGGCGTGAAGATGGGCGTGAACTACGGGACCAACAAGGTCCGTTTCCCCGCCCCCGTCCCCGTCGGCTCCCGGCTGCGCGCCACCGGGAGGATCACCGGCGTCGAGGACGTCGGCGGCGGTGTCCAGGTGACGGTCGCGTTCAGCGTGGAGCGGGAGGGCGGCGACAAGCCGGTGTGCGTCGCGGAGTCGGTGTCCCGCTACTACCTGTAGGCCCGGACGCGAGCGGCCGGGGCCTACGCGGCCCCGACCATTCGCAGCACCAGGCCGGCGTAGAGCTCGCCGACCTCCTCGGGGGTGCGCGGCCCGTCCACGTTGAACCAGCGCGCCACGTCGATGCACAGCGACAGCACCGCGAGCGTGGTGCCCTGCACGTCGGCCACGTCGAACTCGCCCGCGGCCACGCCGTCCTCGATGATCCCGCGCACCTCGGCGTCCACCTGGCGGCGCAGCGCGACGATCTCGGCGCGGGCCTCGGGGCCGAGCGCGTCGAGCTCGTACTGCACGATCCGCGCGGTGGTGCGCCGCCCCGCGTGCCAGCGGACGAAGGAGCTGACGGCGTCGGCGAGCCGCTCCCGGGCGCTGCCCTCGCGGCGGGCCGCCGTGCGCAGGATGTCGAGGGCCTTGTCGTGCCCGATCCGGCTGATCCGGTGGAGCAGCTCCTCCTTGGTCTTGTAGTGGATGTAGAGCGCGGCCGGGCTCATGCCGGCGCGACCCGCGATGTCACGGGTCGTCGTCGCGTGGTAGCCGCGCTCGGCGAAGGCCTCCACGGCGGCGACGAGCAGCCGCCGGGCCGCGTCAGGGGTGACCTCGTCCCACGGCTCGACCTCGCCGCCGGCCGTCTCCTCCGCCGTACTCATCGCTGATTGGCCCCTCTCGGTGACAGGAGCACCACCATACCGCCGACGGTGAGCGCTCGCTTAGCGAGGCCGTTCAGAGCTTCTCGAACGGATCGTGCTCGGCGAGCAGCTTCTCCAGCCGGGCCTGGTCGACCCGGCTGACGATCTGCCCGGCCTCCTGGCGGTCCCGGACCACCTTGGCGAGGGTGAAGGCGGACGTGACGAGGTAGAGGACGGCGATCGCCAGGAACGCCCGCACCCAGGCGTCGGCGCTCAGCTGGTAGATGCCGATGGCGGTGGCCGCCATGGCGACCGCGAAGGACGCGACGGCCTGACCGTAGAAGGCGGCCGTGCTCTGCTGCTTGACCGGTGTCTCACTCATGGGACAGAGCATCGGCGGATGTGGGCCGGACCACATCCGCGCACCTACTCAGACCGGCTACTCAGAACGCCGAAACCCCGGTGAGCGAACGGCCGATGAGCAGCTTCTGGATCTGGCTGGTGCCCTCGTAGAGGGTCATCACGCGGGCGTCGCGCAGCAGCTTCCCGGCCGGGTACTCGTCGATGTAGCCGTAACCGCCGAAGACCTGGAGGGCGTTGTTGGCGGCGCGGACGGCGGCCTCGGAGGCGAACAGCTTGGCCTTGGAGGACTCGACGGCGAACGGCTCGCCGCGGTCGATCAGGTCGGCGACCCGCCAGGTCAGCAGCCGGGCGGCGTCCACGTCGACGGCGATGTCGCTGATCAGCTCCTGCACCAGCTGGTGGTGGGCGATGGACCGGCCGAACTGCTCGCGCTCACCGGCGTACTTCACGGCCGCGTCCAGCGCGGCCTGGGCTATGCCGACGCAGCCCGCGGCCACCGACATCCGGCCCTTGGCCAGCGCCGACATGGCGACGGAGAAGCCCTTGCCCTCCTCGCCCAGCATGGCCGAGGCGGGCACGCGGACGTCCTCGAGGACGAGTTCGGCGGTGGCCTGGCCGCGCAGGCCGAGCTTGCCGTGGATCGTGCGGCGGCTCAGGCCGGGCGTGTCGGTGGGCACCAGGAAGGCCGACACGCCCTTGTGGCCGGGGGCGTCGGTGGAGCGGGCGAAGAGCAGCACCACATCGGCCCAGGTGCCGTTGGTGATGAACATCTTGGTGCCGTTGACGACGTAGTCGTCGCCGTCGCGCACGGCACGGGTGGTGAGGTTGCCCGCGTCGGAGCCGGTGCCCGGCTCGGTGAGGCCGAAGCAGCCCACGTACTCGCCCGCGGTCAGCCCCGGCAGCCAGCGCCGCTTCTGCTCCTCGCTCCCCCAGGCGGCGATCGTCTTGGCGACGAGCCCCAGGGACACGGACACGATGCCGCGGACGGACGAGTCCCCGCGCCCCAGCTCCTCGGTGACCAGGCAGTACGACAGGTGGTCACCGCCGGAGCCGCCGTACTCCTCGGCGACGGTCAGCCCGAGGAAGCCGACCTCGCCGAGCTTCTTCACGATGCCCCGGTCGACCTCCTCGGCCCGGTCCCAGGCGACCACGTGCGGGGCGATCTCCCGCTCCACGAAGTCCCGGGCGAGCCGCCGGACGGCGCTCTGCTCCTCACTGAGACCCAGGTTCACCACGAGATCACCTCTCACGAGACGGATGTGCCGCCGGACCTTGAAAGCCGTACATTTAAATTAGCACTGCTAGTTTCCAGCCGCAGCCCTACTATGTGCGCCATGGCCCGACCACGCAAGCCCCTCCTCAGCACCGACCGGATCGTCGAGACGGCCCGGGACCTCGTGGACCGGGAGGGCCTGGCAGCCGTCTCCACCCGCCGGCTCGCCGCCGAACTGGGCGTCAGCGGGCCCTCGCTCTACAACCACTTCCGCACCAAGGACGAGATCCTGGAGGCGGTCGCCGACTCGGTGAGCGCCCTGGTGGACCTGTCGATGTTCGAGGACGGCCGGGACTGGCGGACGGCGCTGCACGACTGGGCCGTCTCCTACCGGGCCGCCCTGCGCGACCACCCGAACATCGTCCCGGTGCTCGCCCGCGGCCCCGGCCGCCGCCCCGCCGCCCTGCGGGTGGCGGACGCCGCGTACGGCGCGATGGTCGACGCCGGCTGGCCGCCGGCGCAGGCCACCTCGATCGGCGCGCTGATGCGGTACTTCATCATGGGCTCCGCACTGGGCTCGTTCGCCGGGGGCTTCGTGGACGACGCGAGCGCGTACGACCCCGCCGACTACCCCCATCTCGGCCAGGCGCACCTGCTCGCCGAGCAGCAGGAGAAGATCGACGAGCGGGCCTTCGAGACCGGGCTCACCGCGCTCCTGGACGGGCTGGCCCAGCAGTACGAGCGGATGCGGCTGAGCGTGTAGCGATGCTTCGGTGCACGCCGAAACGTCCTCGGCGCATGCTGGACGCCATGAGTACGAAGGATCCCCAGGCCGCGGGCCTCGCCTCGCTGGCCGCTCTGGTCGCCGACGAGACCCGGGCCGCATGTCTGCTGGCGCTGCTGGACGGGCGGGCCTGGACGGCCGGCGAGCTGGCCCGGCACGCCGGGGTCGCCGCGTCCACCCTGAGCGAGCACCTCGGCAAGCTGGTGGTCGGCGGACTGCTCGCCGAGGAACGGCAGGGCAGGCACCGCTACGTCCGGCTGGCCGACGCCCGCGCGGCCCAGCTCGTGGAGGATCTCGCCGCACAGGTGCCCCCGGCGGCGGTACGGCGGCCCCCGCGTACCCTGCGCGAGTCGAGCGCCGGGTCCGCGATGGCCCGCGGCCGCACCTGCTACGACCATCTCGCCGGGCGGCTGGGGATCGTCGTCACCGAGGCACTGACCCTGCGCGGACTGCTGCGGCAGGACACGGGGTTCGCCCTCACGGAGGCGGGCCTGGAGTGGTTCGGCGCCGCGGGCATTCCCCTCGACCTCTCGGGCCGGCGTCCACCGGCCCGCGCCTGCCTCGACTGGACCGAACGGCGTCCGCACCTCGCGGGGGCGGCGGGGGCCGCGCTGTGCCGGCATGCGCTGGATGCGGGGTGGTGCGAGCGGATCGGCTCGGAGCGCGCGGTGCGGGTGACTCCGTCGGGTCGGCGGGCCCTGTCGTCGTTGCTGGGCATCCCGCCGCAGGAGCTGTGCTGATGCGGCCACCTGAGCGGGGTGTCCGGTGATCTGCCGGGTGCGCGTGCGTCGCGGTGCTCCGCACCCCCTTCACGGCTCACCGCCGCACAGGCACACCGTCCGATTTCCGCCAGCCGGGCCCGCGGCCCGTACCTAGTCTCGGGAGCATGATGAACCCCGCACCACGCCACCGCCTTCTCCCCGCCGGCGCCGCCTGCGTGACCGTCGTCCTGTGGGCCTCCGCCTTCGTGGCGATCCGGAGTGCGGGGGCCGACTACTCCCCGGGCGCGCTCGCGCTGGGGCGGCTGGGCTCCGGCGCCCTGGCCCTGGGGGCGCTCTCGGCCATACGCCGGGAGGGGCTGCCGCCGAGAGGCGCCTGGCGCGGGATCCTGCTGTCCGGGGTGCTGTGGTTCGGGTTCTACATGGTCGCCCTGAACTGGGGCGAGCAGCGGGTGGACGCGGGCACGGCCGCGCTCGTGGTGAACGTCGGCCCGCTGCTGATCGCCCTGCTCGGCGCCCGGCTGCTCGGTGACCCGATGCCGCCGAGGCTGCTGGCCGGGATGGCCGTCTCCTTCGCGGGCGCGGTGACCGTGGGGCTGTCGATGTCGGGCGGGGGCGGGTCCTCGCTGCTCGGCGTGGTGCTGTGCCTGCTCGCGGCCGGCGCCTACGCCTGCGGGGTCGTCGCGCAGAAGCCCGCGCTGGGGCGGGCCAGTGCCCTGCAGGTGACGACCTTCGGGTGCCTGGTCGGCGCGCTGGCCTGTCTGCCGTTCGCCGGGCAGCTGGTGCACGAGGTCTCCCGCGCGCCCGCGTCGGCCACCCTGGACATGGTGTACCTGGGCGTCTTCCCCACCGCGCTGGCGTTCACCACGTGGGCCTACGCCCTCGCCCGCACCACCGCCAGCCGGATGGGCGCGACGACGTACGCCGTGCCCGCGCTGGTGGTGCTGATGTCGTGGCTGGTGCTGGGCGAGGTGCCGGGCGCGCTGACGCTGGTGGGCGGGGTGCTGTGCCTCGCCGGTGTGGCGGTGTCCCGGTCCCGGGCCCGCGCCGGGCGGACGGTGCGGGTCGCGGCCGGCCAGGAGCCGCGCCCCGAGCCGCGACCCGAGCAGGTCACCTGAGCGGTCAGAAGACCACCAGCGCCCGGCCGCCCCTGCCCGCGAGCATGTTCTCGAAGGCGGCCGGGATGCCCTCCAGACCGATCCGCTCGGTGACCAGGGCCGACAGGTCCATGCGGCCCTCGCGGACGTGTCCGGCGAGCACCGGCAGATCGCGGGCCGGGTCGGTGTTGCCGTAGACGCAGCCGGACAGGGTGCGGCCCCAGTGGAAGATCTCCAGCGCGTTGAAGGTGACCTCCTGGTCCTTGCCGCCGATGCCGACGACGGTCGTACGGCCGCCCCGGCGGGTGGACTCCCAGGCGGCGCGGATGCTGACCGCGCGGCCCACGCACTCCACGGAGACGTCGACGCCCTGCTTGTCCGTGAGGGCGCGGATCTCGCGCGGGGTGGTGTCGGAGGCGAGGACGTAGTCGGTGGCGCCGGCCACGCGGGCCAGCTCCTCCTTCTCCGGGGAGACGTCGACCGCGACGATCCGGGACGCGCCCGCGATGCGGGCCGACTGGAGGGTGGCGAGGCCGACTCCGCCGACCCCGAACACGGCGACCGTCTCGCCGGGCCGGACCTGCGCCGAGTGGTGCACGGCGCCGTAGCCGGTGAGGACGGCGCAGCCGAGCAGGGCCGCGTCGGTGAGCGGGACGCCGTCCGGCAGCGGCAGCACGCAGGAGGCGGAGACCACCGTCTCCTCGGCGAACGCGGCCACGTTCAGGCCGGGGTGGAGTTCGGTGCCGTCGGCCGCGCGGGCGTGGACGGCGGCGGCGCCGTTGAGGGCGTTGGCGCACAGCCAGACCTCGCCCAGCGTGCAGGCGTGGCAGGTGCCGCAGGACGGCGCCCAGTTGAGGACCACGGGCGCACCGGGTGAGACATGGGTGACGCCCTCCCCCACGGCCACGACCGTGCCCGCGCCCTCGTGGCCGAGGACCGCCGGGACGGGCACGCGCATGGTGCCGTTGGACAGGGACAGGTCGGAGTGGCACACCCCGGCGGCGGCGAGGCGGACCCGGACCTGGCCGGGGCCCGGGTCGGGCAGCTCGATGCCGGTGATCTCCAGGGGGGCGCCGATGGCGGGCAGGACAGCGGCTCGTACGGCCATGGCTCGCGGACTCCTCAGAACTGGAGGGACTTGGTCTGCAGGTACTCGGCGAGTCCGTGCGCGCCGAGCTCCCGGCCGACCCCGGACTGCTTGTAGCCGCCGAAGGGGGCGAGGGGGTTGAACCGGCCGCCGTTGATGTCGACCTGTCCGGTGTCCATGCGCCGGGCGAAGGCCACCGCCTCGGCCTCGTCTCCCGCCCAGACGGCGCCGGCGAGGCCGTACACCGTGCCGTTGGCGATGCGCAGGGCGTCCTCCTCGTCCTCGTAGCGGAGGACGGACAGGACCGGGCCGAAGATCTCCTCCTGCGCGATCGTCATCTCGGGCGTCACGTCCGCGAAGACGGTCGGGCTGACGAAGTAGCCCTTCTCCCGGGGGGATTCGGGACCGCCCGCAACCAGCCGGGCGCCCTCGGCGATGCCCTTCTCGATGTAACCGCGCACCCGTGCCTGCTGCTTGACGCTGACGACCGGACCGATGCGCTCGCCGTACTTGGCGGCCGCGGCGGCGGCCAGCGCGACGGCCTCGTCGTACCGGTCGCGGTGGACCAGCATGCGGGTCCAGGCGCTGCACGTCTGCCCGGAGTTGGACATCACGTTGGCGACGCCGACATTGACCGCCTTGGCGAGGTCGGCGCTCGGCAGGATGACGTTGGCGGACTTGCCGCCCAGTTCCAGGGCGACCTTCTTCACGGCGGCGCCGGCCACCGCGCCGATCCGCCGGCCGACGGCCGTGGAGCCGGTGAAGGAGACCAGGTCCACGTCCGGGTGCTCCGCGAGGGCCTGCCCGGCGACCGGGCCGAGGCCGGTGACCAGGTTGAACACGCCTGCCGGCACGCCGGCCTCGTGCACCGCCTCGGCGAAGAGCTGAGCCGTGAGGGGGGTGTCCTCGGCGGGCTTGAGGACGATCGTGCAGCCCGCGGCGAGCGCCGGGGCGGCCTTGGCCACGATCTGGTGGAGCGGGTAGTTCCAGGGGGTGATCGCGCCGACCACTCCGACGGGCTCGTGCAGGACGGTGGAGTTGCCGACCTTCTCCTCGAAGAGGTGGGCCGCGGCCAGCTCGGCGTAGGAGCCGGCGACCGCGATGGGCACGGCCGCGTGCACGGCCTCGGAGAAGGCCCGCGGCGAGCCCAGTTCGGCGGTGACCGTCTCGGCGATCTCGTCCTTGCGGGCCGCGAGGACGTCCCGGAGGGCGGCCAGGCGTTCCGCGCGCACGGCCGGGGGCGTGGCGGCCCAGCCGGGGAGGGCGGCGCGGGCCGCGCGGACGGCGTGGTCCACGTCCGCCGCGCCGCCGGCCGGGACCCGGGCGATGACCTCCTCGTCGGCCGGGTTCACGACCTCGATCACGTCCGCCGTCCCGGCGGGGCGCCAGGCGCCGTCGATGTACAGGCCGTCGTGTGCCTTCATGCTGCTTCCTCCCGGCGGGGCTGCGTCGTCCGGCACACAAACTAGCGGTGATAGTTTTCCGGCGCCAGACGTTCCCGGACATCATGGCCGCCGCGGCGGGCGCTCACGCGTCCAGGTCGGGCAGCCGGTCGGGGGACGGGCAGATGCGGTCGCCCTGGCGGTCGAAGACGAAGAGGTGGGCGAGGTCCACGAGGAGCGGCACCTGCATGCCGTGCTCCAGCCGGATGTCGGGGGTGGTGCGCACCACCAGGTCGCCGGGCAGCCGGCCCTCCGGCGGCGCGGGCTCGGCGTCGACGGGATGCTCCAGGACGGCCACCGGCCCGGCCCGCCGCGAGCCCACCCGCCCCCGCAGCCGGTCCAGCACGGTCGGTCCCGCCCGGCGGCGCCGCCGGGCGGGCCGCCCGGCCGGGCGCGGGGCCTCCAGTTCGGGTACGAGGGCGGGCCGGGAGCCGGTGTTGAAGTGCACCAGCGTCTCGTGCCCCTGGAACTCGACGTGCTCGACCAGGCCGGTGATCGGGACCTCGCCCGGCCGGGCCGAGCGGTGCTCGGCGATGCGCACGGCCTCGGAGCGCAGCCCGACGATGACCCCGCGGCCCTGCTGCACCCGCAGCAGCCGGTGGTCCAGGCTGAGGGGTTCGGGCAGGCGCAGCGCCTGCTTGCCGAGGCTGATGGTCATGGCGCCGTCCAGCGGCGCGCGGACCAGGCCCCGCAGCAGGTTGATGCGCGGGATGCCGATGAAGGCGGCGACGAAGACGTTGCGGGGCAGTGCGTAGACCTGGCGCGGCGTGCCGACCTGCTGGAGCACGCCGCCGCGCAGCACGGCCACCCGGTCGCCGAGGGACATCGCCTCGGCCTGGTCGTGGGTGACGTACACCGTGGTGACGCCCAGTTCCCGCACGAGCCGCGACATCTCGGCCCGCAGGTGGTTGCGGAGCTTGGCGTCGAGGTTGGACAGCGGCTCGTCCATCAGGAACGCGGTGGGGTGCCGGGCGATCGCCCGGCCCATCGCCACCCGTTGGCGCTCCCCACCGGAGAGCTGGCTGGGGAAGCGGTCGAGCAGGTCCTCTATGCCGAGCAGGCGGGCGGTGGCGTTGACGCGCGGGCCGGGGTCGGCGCCGGGGGACTCGATGCGCAGCGGGAAGCCGATGTTGTCCCGGCTGCTCATGTTGGAGTAGAGGGCGAAGTTCTGGAAGACCATGGCCATGCCCCGGTCGCAGGGCCGCCAGCCGTTGGCGTACTCGCCGTCCAGCAGCAGCTCGCCCTCGTCGATGTCCTCCAGTCCGGCGATCATCCGCAGCACGGTGGACTTCCCGCAGCCGGACGGCCCCAGCAGCACCAGGAACTCGCCGGGCGCGATGTCCAGCGAGAGCCGGTCGACCACGCGCGGGCCGCGTGCGTAGGACTTGCTCACGTCGTGCAGTGCGATGGCGCGTGTCATGACTGCCGCCCCGGGCGCTGTGCGGAGCGCCGCTGCTCCGTGGTCCTGAGCCCCGCGCGGGTCGCACGGGGCCTGTGGGTCACGGAAGTTAACGGAATGTGCCCCGGCGGGGAAGGGCCGGTCACTTCGTGGCGGTCAGATGGGCGAAGACCACCACGTTGCTCGTGTAGCCCGTGCGCCGGCTGAACAGGCCGCCGCAGGTGAGCACGCGCAGCTCCGGGCGCGAGGCCCGGCCGTACACCTCCTCGTCGGGGAAGCCGGACTTGTCGAAGACCTTCACCCGGTCCACGGTGTAGACGGCGGTGCGGCCGTCGGCGCGCTTCGCCTCGATCAGGTTGCCGGGCTTGAGCTGGCCGAGCGCGGCGAACACGGCCGGTCCGGTCCTGGTGTCGCGGTGGCCCACGGCGATCGCGGTGCCGGACTCGCCCGGCGTGGGGCCGCCCTCGTACCAGCCGACCACCTTCGGCCGGTCGACCGGCGGTGTCTGAAGCCGCCGGTCCCGGTCGAGCCGGATGCCGACGACCGGGGCGTCGACACCGAGGGAGGGGATGCGGAGGGTCGTGGGCCGGGACCGGGGCAGCGGGCGGG
>NZ_JBLEBI010000076.1:0-29652 GCF_047340315.1 Streptomyces sp. AF1A | reverse complement strand
GGCGTCGAGCACGGTGTCGAGGAGGGGTCGCAGGGCGTCGGGGCCCTCGGGTCCCGAGGCGAGGGGCGGCGTACGCATCGGCTCTCCTCCGCTCATGGCTGTCCTGGGGACGGGACGCGGGACACGCGGCCGGGCGGGCCTGCGGTCGGGGTGCGGTAGCGGTCCGCCGGCGTCCCGGCTCGCGAGTGGACTTCCAGCTTGTACGGGAAGGGGGCCACCTGTCCCGAAAGTCCAACGAGCGAGACCCGAAGTGGGTAATCCCGTGCGGGGAAAACACAGGGGAAAGGTCACCCTGCGCGGCTACATTCGGTCGGATGGTTGACGCATGGATGATCGACGTGCCCGGCGAGCGGGTGCTGGTGCGGGAGCTCGGCCCGGCGGACGAGGCGCCCCTGCTCAGGCTGTTCGAGGAGTGCGAGGACTGGTTCGTGGCGGCGACGGGCCTGCCGTCGGGGCCCGGCGATGTGCAGAGCCTGTTCTACGCGCTGCCGGAGGGCGCGAGCCCCGACGACAAGGTGCTGCTGGTGCTGGAGCGCGACGGCGTGGTGGCGGGCGTGGTCGACGCGGTGCGCAACCATCCGGAGCCGGGTGCGGTGGCCGTCGGCCTGTTCCTGCTGGCGCCCTGGGCGCGCGGGCGTGGCCTGGGTCTGGCCCTGGCCGTCTCCCTGCTGGAGCGTGCCGAGGGGGCGTCGGTGGTGACGGCGACGGTGCCGTCCGGCTGGCGGCCCGGGGAACGTTTCCTGCAGCGGCTCGGTTTCGCCCTGGAGGCGGACGCGCGACCCACGGGGGCCGACCGCCGGCCGGGGCCGCGCGAACCGGGCGTACGACGGGCGGTGCTGCGGCCCGCCGCCTCCTAGCCACCGCGTACCCGGACCTTCGGCGCACGGCGACCGTCCCGGCCCGCACATCCCGACGCGCTCCCGAGCTCGACTGACCGCGGCCCGCCGCCGCCTCCCTGCTGACCAGCGCCGAAGTCCCCGGCATACCGCGACCGTCAGGGCCCGCAAGCCCCGACGCGCTCCCGAACTCGACTGACCGCGGCCCGCCGCCTCAAGACCGCTGCGCGCCGAAGTCCCCGGCGTGGTCACGGGCCCACTGGGTGAAGGTGCGGGCCGGGGTGCCGGTGAGCTTTTCGACCGTGCCGGTGATCTCCGGGGGCACTCCGACCGTCTCGGCGAAGGTCTGCAGCAGCCGTTCGAGCATCTGCGGGGGCACGTGCGGGAAGAGTTCCGCGCCGGTCTCGCGCGGGTCGGCCTCGGCGAACGTCAGCTCCCGGCCGAGGACGGCACCGATCGCGGCGACCTGTTCGGCGTTGCTGACGGCCTCGGGTCCGGTGAGCCGGTGCACGGCTCCCTCGTGCCCGTCGTCGAGCAGGGCGCGCTCGGCGACGGCCGCGATGTCGTCCTCGTGGATGGGTGCGGACAGGGCGTTCGCGAACACGCCCCGGACGGTGCCGCCGGCGCGGATCTGCGGTGCCCACTGCAGGGCGTTGGTGGCGAACGCGTCGGGCCGCAGGAACGTCCAGGCGAGTCCGCTCTCGCGGATCTGCCGCTCGGCGGCGGCGTGCAGGACGTGGATGGGGTGGGTCTCGTCGGCCCCCTCGCGGACGATGCCGCTGGAGAGCAGGACGACGTGCCGGACGCCGTGCGCGCGGGCCGCCTCCAGCAGGGAGGCGTCGCCGGCCTGAGCGTACAGGAAGAGTTTCGCCGCGCCGTCGAACAGCGCGGCGGGGTCCTCCGGTCCAAACCGCACCACCTCGGCCCGCTCTGGCATTGCGGCCCGCCGCGGGTCGCGGGTCAGCGCCCGCACGCGCTGTCCGGCGGCGAGGAGCCGGTCGACGAGGGCACGGCCGACGTTGCCGGTCGCGCCGGTCACTACGATCACGATGGTGCCTCCCTGGGCTCGGCGGATCGTTCCGACGCCGAGCCCAGGAGGGTGACCGGGGTGCCGCAGCGCCGGCGCCGGCCGGCCGCGCTCTTCGTCGCCGGGCCTACTGCCCCCTCTCCTCGCCGCGCACCCGCAGTGCGCGGGCCAGGTCGTCGAGCCGGTCGGCGAGGGTGCGGCGCAGGGCCGGGGTGGGGTCGGCCTCGGCCAGGCAGGCCTCGCCGAGCCGCAGGTTCTCCGCGTCGACGGCGTGGGCCGGGAAGCACCAGCGGCCGGCCGCGACGGCGATGGCGGGGCCGCGGCGGGCGGCGACGGCGACCGCGTCCTCGTAGAAGCGGGGCACGTACTCCCGTACCAGTTCGGCCTGTTCGGGCTGCCAGAAGCCCTGTGCGGTGGCCGTGAAGAGGTAGTTGGACAGGTCGTCGCCGACGAACATCGCCTCCCAGGCCGCGCGCTTGGCGTCCGGGTCGGGCAGGGCGGCCCGGCAGCGGGCGGCGCCCTCCTGGCCGGTGGCGCTCGGGTCACGCTCCAGCTCCGCGACGATGGCGGCCTCGTCGGTGGCGCCGAGCACGGCGAGCCGGCCGAGGATGCGCCAGCGCAGCTCGGGGTCGAGCTCCGGGCCCCCGGGCACCGTGCCGTCGGCGAGCCAGGTCGCGATGGGCTCCGGGTGGGCGGCCACGCCGATCAGGTGGCGCACGGCGATCAGGCGCAGGCCGGGGTGGTCGCCGTCCTCGGTGCGCCGCAGCAGGTCGCGGCAGAGCGCGGTGAGGGTGGCCAGGGCGGCCGGGCGCTCCTCGGCGGGCAGGTACTGGTCGGCGATCTGGCCGGAGGCGAAGGCGAGGACGCCCTGGACGACGGCCAGGTCCGTCTCCCGCGGCAGGTGGGCGCGGGCCGTCTCCAGGTAGGCGGTGGGGGGGAGTTCGCCGTCGCGGACGGCGTCCCGGAGGGCGTTCCAGACGATCGCGCGGGTGAGCGGGTCGGGCAGTCCGGACAGTCCGGCGCGCAGCACCTCGAAGGACTCGGCGTCGAAGCGGATCTTGGCGTAGGTGAGGTCGCCGTCGTTGAGGAGGAGCAGCGCGGGACGCTTGCCGATGGGCTGTGGGCCGGCCTGCGGGACGTCCAGGTCGTGGCGCTCACGGAGCACGAGCCGGCCCTCGTCGGCGACATCGTGGTCGTACAGGCCGGCGGTGAGGCGGTGCGGGCGGCTGCCGGCGCGGTCCACGGTGAGCGTGCAGGTGCCCTCGGCGGCGGTGATCACCGGCGTGAGGGTGTCGACACCGGTGGTGCGCAGCCAGCTGTCGGCCCAGGCGTGCACGTCGCGGTCGGTGGCCGAGGCGAGGGAGTCGATGAAGTCGGCGAGGGTGGCGTTGCCGAACTTGTGACGGGCGAAGTGGGTGTTGATGCCGGCGAGGAAGTCCTTCTCGCCGAGCCAGGCGGCCAGCTGGCGCAGGGCGGAGGCGCCCTTGGCGTAGGAGATGCCGTCGAAGTTGAGCAGCGCGGAGGCCGTGTCGTCGACGTTCTCGGGGGCCACCGGGTGGGTGGTGGGCCGCTGGTCGGCGTCGTAGCCCCATGCCTTGCGGGTGACGCCGAACTCGGTCCAGGGGCCGGTGAAGCGGGTGGCCTCGGCGGTGGTCTGGTAGCCCATGTACTCGGCGAAGGACTCGTTGAGCCAGATGTCGTCCCACCACTTGAGGGTGACGAGGTCGCCGAACCACATGTGGGCCATCTCGTGCGCGATGACCATGGCGCGGGTCTGCCGCTCGGTGTCGGTGACGGCGGACCGGTAGACGAAATCGTCGCGGAAGGTGACCAGGCCCGGGTTCTCCATGGCGCCCGCGTTGAACTCGGGGACGAACGCCTGGTCGTAGGAGTCGAAGGGGTACGGCTCCTCGAACTTCTCGTGGTAGCGGTCGAAGCACGCGCGCGTGACGTCGAGGATCTCCTCGGCGTCGGCGTCGAGGTGGGGCGCGAGGGAGCGGCGGCAGTGGATGGCGAAGGGCAGTCCGCGGTGCTCGGTGCGCACCGAGTGCCAGGGGCCGGCGGCGACGGCGACCAGGTAGGTGGAGATCCGCGGGGTGGGCGCGGCCTGCCAGCGGCCCTCGCCCCGGTGCTCGGTGACGCCGTTGGCGAGCACGGTCCAGCCCGCGGGCGCCTTGACGGAGACCTCGAAGACGGCCTTCAGGTCGGGCTGGTCGAAGGCGGCGAAGACGCGCTGGACGTCGTCCATGAACAGCTGTGTGTAGACGTAGGTCTCGCCGTCGCTGGGGTCGGTGAAGCGGTGCATGCCCTCCCCGGTGCGGGAGTAGCGCATGACCGCGTCGACGCGCAGTTCGTGCTCGCCGGCGGTGAGGTTCCTCAGCGGCAGCCGGTCCTCGTGCAGCGTCGCCGGGTCGAGGGGCTGTCCGTCGAGCGTGACGCCGCGCAGCTCGGCGGGCTTCAGCTCGACGAACGTGTCCCCGTCGGACCGCGCGGCGAAGCGGATCACGGTGCGGGAGTCGAAGGTCTCGTCCCCGGTGGTGAGGTCCAGTTCGACCGTGTACTGGTGGACGTCGAGGAACTGTGCTCGAAGCTGCGCTTCATCGCGCGTGAGTGCGGACATGCAGGCCATGCTGCCTGATGGGACCGACAGCGCACAGAGGCGGATCGATACACGGCTTATGTCCGGTTCTGCGCCTCCGCCCCTCGGTGCCCGCCTCCGCGCCCGCCTCTGCGCCCGCCTCTGCGCCCACTGCGCCCGCTTCCGCTTCCCCGGGGTCAGCGCCCGTTGGTGTCCTCGGCAATGCGCTCGTGGTGCCGGATCACCTCGGCGATGATGAAGTTCAGGAACTTCTCGGCGAAGGCGGGATCGAGCTTGGCGTTCTCGGCGAGGCACCGCAGCCGCTCGATCTGGCGGGCCTCGCGGGCCGGGTCGGCGGGCGGCAGCTGGTGCACGGCCTTGAGCCGACCGACCTGCTGCGTGGCCTTGAAACGCTCGGCGAGCATGTGGACGACGGCGGCGTCGATGTTGTCGATGCTGTCGCGCAGCCGCTCCAGTTCCTGGCGGACCCCGGGGTCCACGTCACCGGTACCGGTGTTGCTGGTGGTCATGGGCGTCCACCCTAAGTGCTCGCGGTCCGGCGGCCGGGGCGTGTCCGAGGAGTGGATCACCGGCGGATCCCCGGGGTCGGGGACGCGGTCGCTCCAGCCGCCGGGGACGCTGCGCCCCTGCTGGGCGCGGAAGCGGACGGGGGCGAGGCCGACGCGGCGGGTGAACAGCCGGGAGAAAGTAGGCGGGGTCGTCGTAGCCGACCCGGCGGGCGACGGCGGCGACGGGCAGTTCGGTCGCGGCCGGCAGTTCCTTCGCGCGGCCGAGGCGGATGCCCAGGAGGTAGTCCTTGGGGCTGCGGCCGGCCGCGCGGCGGACCGCGCTGCGCAGCTCCCCGGCGGGCCGCGACGACCGCCGGGTGGGGGGCCCGGCGGGAGGTGCCCGGCCGGACCCTGGCTTCACCGCCGCCGGAGACACCCCCCGGACCGGCCGGCGCCCCACTGCCGTCCGTGTGGCGGCCGTCCGTCCCGCCTACAGTGGAGGGAAGTTCCGGCGTCTTTGGGGGTGTGGACGTGGCGAACGGCGGACCGGTCCAGCACGGCTTCCCGCACCTGGATACGGTGCGGGAGGCCATCACCGCGCTGTACCGGCGGCTGTCCTACACCACCGTCCAGACGTTCTCGACCAGCGTGCTCCCCGCCGACGTGGCCTTCTGCGACACCGACGACCTGCATCTGGGAGCGCAGCGGGTGGCCCGCGAGATCGTGCGGCACTTCCGGTTGCCGGACGCGCGGCTGATCGTGGGCTTCCGGGAGATGACGCATGCGGCGAATGTCGAACTGACGGCGGGCCCCGAGTACTTCGTCGAGCTGAACGACCGCTTCCGCACCCACCGCAGGGACATCGGCGCGGCGCTCGCCCACGAGGTCGCGCACGTCTACCTGCACCGGCTGGACCTGGCCTTCCCCACCACTGCGGAGAACGAGATCCTCACCGACACGGTGACGACCTACCTCGGCGCCGGCTGGCTGCTGCTGGACGCCTACCGGGAGGACGGGGTCTCCTCGCAGAAACTGGGCTACCTCACGCCGGAGGAGTTCGGCTACGTCCTGGCCAAGCGGGCGCTGCTGTTCGGCGAGGACCCGTCGGTGTGGTTCACCAGCCCGCAGGCCTACGAGGCGTACGTCAGGGGGATGGCCCGGGCCCGCCGGGACGAGCAGCAGCCGCCGCTGACCGCGGCCGGCTGGGCGGGGCGCCGACGGTATGCCCATGACCGCCGGCACGTCCACGCCGTCGCGCCGGAGGCGCCTTACGCCTTCGCCCCGGACCCCTCCGGCCGCCTCCGCGTGTCCTTCTCCTGCCCGACCTGCCACCAGCGGATCCGGGTGCCGGTGAAGGGCCGGGTGCGAGCGCGGTGCGGGCTGTGCCGGACGGTGCTGGACTGCGACACGTAGGCCCAGGGCATCTCGGCGCGCAGCACACGCGGGTCCACGACGCACCGGCACGCACAACGGGCAGGTCCACGACGCACCGGCACGCACGACCGCCAAGCCCACGACGCACCGGCACGCACGACCGCCAAGCCCACGACGCACCGGCACGCACGACCGCCAAGCCCACGACGCACCGGCACGCACGACTGCCAAGCCCACGACGCACCGGCGCCCGGGACCGGCATGCGCACGACGCACCGGCGCCCGGGACCGGCATGCGCACGACGCACCGGCGCGCGGGACAGGCATGCGCACGACGCGGCAGCGCGCGGGACGGGCAGGCCCAGGGCACGGCGCCGGGGGCTCCGCCCTCGGACTCCCATGTGGGGCGGAGGTCCGAGGGCGGAGCCCCCTGTGGCCGGGCGGGTCAGCCGACGTGCTCGGTCACCGCCCGGCGGGGAAGGGCCGCGCACAGCGCCCCGCACGCCACGAACGCCCCGACGACCCACGGCATCGCATCCGCCAGGGCCCCGCCGAACCCGGCGGAGGCCCGCCCGAAGAACACCGTGCCGACCAGCGCCGCCCCCACGGCGCCGCCGAACTGCTGGGCCGTGGAGAAGATCCCGGACGCACCGCCGGCCAGCTCCCCGGGCACCGCCGACAGCACCACGTTGACCAGCGGCACCACCAGGAAGCCGAGTCCTGCCCCGGCGATCAGCAGCCCCGGCACCAGCGGCCAGGCGCCCACGTGCAGCGCCGGCGCGCCGTCGACCACGGCCCACACCCAGCCGAAACCGCCCGCCATCATCAGCGCGCCGGCGCCGAGCACCAGCCGCCCGTACCGCACGGCGAGCCCGTCGGCGGCGGGCGCCGTCAGGAAGCCGCCGGCCGAGAAGGCGACGGTGACCAGCCCGGCCTGCATCGGCGTGTACCGCTCGCCCGTCTGCAGCCAGATCGCGAAGACCAGGAAGAAGCCCTGCATGCCGAGGGAGAACAGCAGCTGGACCAGCACGCCCGTGGAGAAGGCCGGAAGCCGGAACGCCCGCGCCGGGAGCAGCGGCACCGTCGCCGGCCGGTGCCGCCGGGCCTCGTACACCCCGAGTCCCGCCACGGCCAGCAGGCCCCCGGCGAGGCACGCCCAGCCCCACAGCGGCCAGCCGTTCTGCCGGCCCTGCACCAGCGGCAGCACGATCGCGACCAGGCCGCCGGCCAGAAGAGCGCTGCCCAGGACGTCCGGCCGGCCCGCCGACCGCTCCCTGGTGGCCGGCACCAGCAGCAGCCCGCCCACGAAGGTGGCCACGGCGACCGGCACGTTCACCAGGAACACCGAGCGCCAGCCCCAGCCGAACAGGTCGGCGTCGGTGAGCACCCCGCCGAGCAGCAGGCCGACCGCCGAGGCGAACCCGGCGACGGCGCCGTACATCCCGAAGGCAGCGCCGCGCTCCTTGCCCTGGAACAGGGTGCGGAAGGAGCCGAGCACCTGCGGCACCAGCACGGCCGCGAGCACCCCCTGCACCGCCCGGGCGGCGATCAGCTGGCCCGGTGACTGGGCGATCCCGCAGGCGAGGCTCGCCAGGCCGAAGCCGGCCGTGCCGGCGAGGAAGAGGGGGCGGCGGCCGATGCGGTCGCCGAGGTGGCCGGAGACGATCAGGGCGGCGGCGAAACCGAGCAGATAGGCGGAGACCACCCACTGCAGGTCGCTCGCCGAGGCGTGCAGATCGCGGCTGACGGACGGGACGGCGACGTTGACGATCGTGCCGTCCAGCAGGTCCATGAGGGCCGCGATCATCATCACGACGGCGGCGGCCCAGCGCCGCGGATGGGGCTGCGCCGCGGCGGGCGGAAGCTCGGTGAGGGTCGTGGACACGGGTCTCTCCCCCTGCTCAGATTATTTCGTTTGGACGAACGAAATAATTGCACCCCTGCATGCGTGATCACAAGTAGTTAGTTCGAGCGAACGAAATTTTTGTTAGGCTTGCCCCATGGCCAAGGCAGACGAGACACGGGACGAGGCGGCACGGGCCGAGACGCTGGAGCGGCTCATGGAGGTGGGCCGGGTCCACAGCGGAGTCACGGTGATGTTCCATTCGGCCGTCGCCGCCAAGCAGGGGCTGAACGCGACGGAGGAGAAGACCCTCGACTACCTCCAGCGGCAGGGACCGCTGACCGCCAAGGACCTCGCCGCACTGACCGGACTGGCCCCCGCATCCGTCACCGGGCTGCTCGACCGGCTGGAGGGCAAGGGCTTCGTGCGCAGGGTCAAACACCCGACGGACAAGCGCCGGGTGCTCGTCGAGCTGAACGAGGAGAAGCTGGCCGAGCTGGCCGAGTTCTTCGCGGACTGGGCGGGCGACATCGTCGAGGCCTGCGAGGAGTTCAGCACGCAGGAGCTGGACACGGTGATCCGCTTCCTCTCCGTGATGAGCGAGCGGCAGCGCGCGGCCGTCGCCCGCCTGACCTCGTAGGGCGCCCTACGCGCCGTACACCCGGCCCGGCGCCTGCGCGGCGGCGAGCAGCTCCCGCGCCGCCTCCCCCGCCTCGGCCGGCGTCCACCGCGCACCCTTGTCGGCGGTGGGGCCGGCGCGCCAGCCCTCCATGACGGTGATCCGGCCGCCCTCCGCCTCGAACACCCGGCCGGTCACCCCCGCGCTGGCGGCGGAGCCGAGCCAGACCACGAGCGGGGAGACGTTCTCCGGCGCCATGGCGTCGAAGCCGGCGGCCGGGGCCGCCATGGTCGCGGCGAAGGTCCGCTCCGTCATGCGGGTGCGGGCGGCGGGGGCGATCGCGTTGACCTGAACGCCGTAGCGGGCCAGTTCCGCCGCCGCGACGAGGGTCAGCGCGACGATCCCGGCCTTGGCCGCGCTGTAGTTGCCCTGCCCCACCGAGCCCAGCAGGCCCGCCCCGCTGCTGGTGTTGACGACCCGGGCCGCCGGGGTGCGCCCGGCCTTGGCCCGGGCCCGCCAGTGCGCGGCGGCGTGCCTCAGGGGCAGGAAGTGGCCCTTGAGATGGACACGGAGCACGGCGTCCCAGTCGTCCTCGCCGAGGGTGACGAGCATGCGGTCGCGCAGGAAGCCGGCGTTGTTGACGAGCGTGTCGAGTCCGCCGTACGCCTCGACCGCGGTCCGGATCAAGGACGCGGCACCCTCGGTCGTGGCGATGTCGCCCTGGTGCGCGACCGCCTCTCCGCCCGCGGCCCGGATCTCCGCGGCGACGGCGTGCGCGGGGCTCTCCGCGCCGGGCGCCCCGTCCAGTGCGACGCCCAGGTCGTTGACGACGACCCGGGCGCCCTCCGCCGCGAAGGCGAGGGCGTGGGCGCGGCCGAGCCCGCGGCCGGCCCCGGTGACGACGGCGACCCTGCCGTCGCAGATCCCGCTCATCCCGCTCGTCCCGCTCGTCCCGCTCGTCCCGCTCGACTCGGTCGACGTCATCTCACTTCTCCCTGCCGGCGGTTGCCGCATCCAGAAAGGCGGGCCGCTCCCCGCCCCCGTGCACGTGCAGGCTCGCCCCGCTGATGTAGCCGGCGGCGTCGGAGGCGAGGAAGACGGCGGCGGCGCCGACGTCGGCCGGGGCGGCCAGCCGGCCGAGCGGGACCGTGCGGGACACGGCGGCGACGCCGTCGGGGCCGCCGTAGTGCACGGCGGCCGGCTCGGTGCGGACCATGCCGACCACAAGCGTGTTGACGCGGACCTCCGGCGCCCACTCCACGGCCATCGAGGCGGCCAGGTTCGCGAGCCCCGCCTTGGCCGCGCCGTAGGCGGCCGAACCGGGCGAGGGACGGCCGCCGCTGACGCTGCCGACCATCACGACCGAGCCCCTGCTGCGCCGCAGGTGCTCGTACGCGGCGAGGGACGCGGTCAGCGGGGTGATCAGGTTCAGCTCCACCACTCTGGCGTGCCGTTCGGCGTCCGCGTCGGCGAGCCGCCGGTACGGCGTGCCGCCCGCGTTGTTGACCAGCACGTCGAGCCGCGGCAGCGCGGCGAAGAAGGCGCGGACGGCGGGCGGGTCGCACAGGTCGAGCGGGCTGAACCCGACGCCGGGCAGCGGGTGTTCGGGGGGCCTGCGGGCACAGGCCAGGACCTGTGCGCCCGCCGCGGCGAAGGCTCGTGCGATGCCGGCGCCCACGCCCCGGGTGCCCCCGGTGACCACGACGGTTCTGCCGCGCAGCGAGGTGCCCGCAGGGCTCGCCGACGCGTTGTCCGCGGTGCTCACCGACGCGTTGTCCGCAGTGCTCGCAGGCGAGTTGTCCGGCGGACTCGCAGGCGAGTTGTGCACTGGGCTGCCCGCAGATGCGTTGTCCACAGGGCCCGCTGGTGAGTTGTCCACAGGCTCTCCCGCATGTCTTCGCCGACTGCTAGCTTCGAAGCCTCGCACCTAACAAACGTTTGGTGGAAAGGTAGCTGATGTGCCCATGGGTGTCTCCCGTTCGTCCCCGGAAAAGGGGATTTCCGTGGTCACCGTCGACTTCCCGCCGGTGAACGCGCTCCCGGTGGCCGGATGGTTCGCGCTGGCCGAGGCCGTGCGCGCGGCGGGCGGCGACCCGGGGGTCCGGTGCGTCGTGCTGGCCGCCGAGGGGCGGGGCTTCAACGCGGGCGTGGACATCAAGGAGATACAGGCGGGCGGGCGGCAGGCACTGATCGGCGCCAACCGGGGCTGTGCCGAGGCCTTCGCCGCGGTCTACGAGTGCGAGACACCGGTGGTCGCGGCGGTGCGGGGATTCTGCCTGGGCGGCGGAATAGGGCTGGTGGGCAACGCGGACGCGATCGTGGCGAGCGAGGACGCCGTCTTCGGGCTGCCCGAGCTGGACCGGGGCGCGCTGGGCGCCGCGACCCATCTGGCGCGGCTGGTCCCGCAGCACCTGATGCGCGCGCTGTACTACACGGGCCGCACCGCGAGCGCGGCGGAACTGCACCGGCACGGCTCGGTGTGGCGCGTAGTGCCGGGCGAGGAGCTGGCGGGGGCGGCGCTGGAACTGGCCCGGGAGATCGCCGCGAAGGACGGGCGGCTGCTGCGCATGGCCAAGGCCGCCCTCAACGGCATCGATCCGGTCGACGTGCGCCGCAGCTACCGCTTCGAGCAGGGCTTCACCTTCGAGGCCGGCCTCAGCGGCCTGGCCGACCGGGTGCGCGGCACGTTCGGGAAGGAGGGCGCGTAGATGGGCGACAAGTCGATGACCGCCGAGGAGGTGGTCGCCCGGCTGGAGAGCGGCATGACCCTGGGCATCGGCGGCTGGGGCTCCCGGCGCAAGCCGATGGCACTGGTGCGGGCGCTGCTGCGATCCGGGATCGGCGATCTCACCGTCGTCTCGTGCGGCGGCCCGGACGTCGGGATGCTGGCCGCGGCCGGCCGGATCCGCCGGCTGGTCACCGCCTTCGTCACGCTCGACTCCATCCCGCTCGAACCGCACTACCGGGCGGCCCGGGAGCGCGGCGGCCCGGAGCTGACCGAGGTCGACGAGGGCATGTTCCTGTGGGGTCTGGAGGCGGCGGCCCGCCGGCTGCCGTTCCTGCCGGTGCGGGCGGGGGCCGGCTCGGACGTGATGCGGGTCAACCCCGGCCTGCGGACCGTGACCTCGCCGTACGCGGACGGGGAGACGCTGGTGGCGATGCCCGCGCTGCGGCTGGACGCGGCCCTCGTGCACGTCCACCGGGCCGACCGGCTGGGCAACGGCCGGTGCACGGGCCCGGACCCGTACTTCGACGACCTGTTCTGCGCGGCGGCGGACGCGGCCTACGTCTCCTGCGAGCGGATCGTGGACACCGCCGAGCTGACCAAGGGCGCGCCGCCGCAGTCGCTGCTGCTCAAGCGGCTCGCGGTGACAGGCGTGGTGGAGGCGCCGAACGGGGCCCACTTCACGTCCTGCGCGCCCGACTACGGCAGGGACGAGGAGTTCCAGCGGGCGTACGCGGGCACGCCCTGGCCGGATTTCGCCGGGCGGTTCCTCGGCGGCGACGAGGGCGCGTACCGGGCGGCGGTCCAGGAGTGGCGCGGGGAGCAGGGGCGATGAGGGTCACCCGGGCCGAGTACTGCGTGATCGCCTGCGCCGACGCCTGGCGCGGGGCCGGGGAGATCCTGGCGAGCCCGATGGGGCTGATTCCCTCGCTGGGTGCGAGGCTGGCCCGGCTCACCTTCGCGCCGGACCTGCTGCTGACCGACGGCGAGGCACTGCTGGTGCGTCCGGACGGCACTCCGGAGGGCTGGCTGCCCTACCGGGAGCACCTGGCCCTGGTGGCGGGCGGACGGCGGCACGTGATGATGGGCGCGAGCCAGATCGACCGCTACGGCAACCAGAACATCTCCTGCGTCGGCGACTGGGCGCGGCCCCGGCGGCAGCTGCTGGGAGTGCGCGGAGCACCGCTCAACACGCTGAACCATCCGACCAGTTACTGGATCCCGCGGCACTCCCGGCGGGTGTTCGTGGAGCGGGTGGACATGGTCTGCGGGGTGGGATACGACCGCGCGGCCGCGCTCGGCGCGACGGGTCGCTTCCACCGCATCGTGCGGGTGGTCTCCGACCTCGGCGTGTTCGACTTCGCGACACCGGACCGCTCGATGCGGGTGGCCTGTCTGCATCCCGGGGTGGGCGTGGAGCAGGTGCGGGAGGCGACGGGGTTCGCGCTCGCGGTGCCGGACGAGGTGCCGGCCACGCGGGAGCCCGACGCCGAGGAGTTGCGGCTGATCCGTCAGGTGCTGGACCCGGGCGGGGCGCGCACATGTGAGGTGCCCGAGGCGGTGGGGAGCTGATGGAGACGGCGCTCACCCGGCTGGTCGGCGTCCGCCATCCGGTCGTGCAGACCGGGATGGGCTGGGTGGCCGGACCGCGGCTGGTCTCGGCGGCGGCGAACGCGGGCGCGCTCGGCATCCTGGCCTCCGCCACGATGACGCCCGCCCGGCTGCGCGCCGCGATACGGGAGGTCCGGTCCCGGACCGACGCGCCGTTCGGGGTGAACCTGCGTGCCGACGCGGGCGACGCGGCCGAGCGGGTGCGGATCATCCTGGCGGAGGGCGTGCGGGTGGCCTCCTTCGCGCTGGCGCCCTCCCCCAAGCTGATCGGGCGGCTCAAGGAGGCCGGGGTGGTCGTCATCCCGTCCGTCGGGGCGCGGCGGCACGCCGAGAAGGTGGCCGCGTGGGGCGCGGACGCGGTGATCGTGCAGGGCGGCGAGGGCGGCGGGCACACTGGCGAGGTGGCGACGAGCGTGCTGCTGCCGCAGGTGGTGGACGCGGTGCGGATACCGGTGGTGGCGGCGGGCGGGTTCTTCGACGGGCGGGGCCTGGTGGCGGCGCTGGCGTACGGGGCGGCCGGGGTGGCGATGGGCACGCGGTTCCTGCTCACCTCGGAGTCGACGGTGCCGGACGCGGTCAAGGCCAGATATCTGGCGGCGACGGTCCGGGACGTCACCGTCACCCGGGCGGTGGACGGCCTGCCGCACCGGATGCTGCGCACCGACCTGGTGGACGCGCTGGAGCGGTCCGGCCGCATACGCGCCTTCGGGCATGCGGTGCGGCGCGCGGCCGGATTCCGGCGGCTGGCGGGGCTGACCTGGCGGCAACTGGTCCGCGACGGCCTCGCCCTGCGGCGCGGCAGCGAGCTGTCCTGGAGCCAGGTCCTGCTGGCCGCCAACACGCCGGTGCTGCTGAAGTCCGCGATGGTGGACGGGCGTACGGACCTGGGGGTGATGGCGGCCGGGCAGGTCGCCGGGGTGATCGACGACCTGCCGTCGTGCGCGGAGCTGGTGGAGCGGGTCGTGCGGGAGGCGGAGGAGGTGCTGGCGGGGCTCAGAGCCGTTCGATGACCGTCACGTTGGCCTGCCCGCCGCCCTCGCACATGGTTTGCAGGCCGTAGCGCCCGCCGGTGCGCTCCAGTTCGTGCAGCAGGGTCGTCATCAGGCGGGCGCCGGTCGCGCCGAGGGGGTGGCCGAGGGCGATCGCGCCGCCGTTGACGTTGACCTTTCCGGGGTCGGCGCCGGTCTCCCGCAGCCAGGCCAGGACGACCGGAGCGAAGGCCTCGTTGATCTCCACGAGGTCGATGGCGTCGATGGTCAGGCCGGTCTTGCGCAGGGCGTGCGCGGTCGCGGGGATGGGCGCGGACAGCATCCGGACGGGGTCCTCGCCGCGCACGGAGAGGTGGTGGACGCGGGCGCGGGGGCGCAGCCCGTGCTCGCGTACCGCGCGCTCCGAGGCGAGCAGCAGGGCGGCGGCGCCGTCGGAGACCTGGGAGGAGCAGGCGGCGGTGACGGTGCCCCCGTCGAGGACGGGCTTGAGGGCGGCCATCCTCTCCAGGGAGGTGTCCCGGCGCGGGCCCTCGTCCACCGCGACCGGGTCGTAGGGGACGGTCTCGCGCTCGAAGCGGCCGGTGTCGATGGCCAGGATCGCGCGCCGGTGCGAGCGCAGGGCGTACTCCTCCTGCTCCGCCCGGCCGATGCCCCACTTGGCGGCGATCATCTCGGCGCCGGCGAACTGATTGACGGGCTGGTCGCCGTAGCGGGCGCGCCAGCCGGCGCTACCCAGGAAGGGGCCGTCGGTCAGGCCGAGCGGCACCGCGGCCTGCCGGGAGGCGAAGGCGATGGGGATCAGGGACATGTTCTGCACCCCGCCCGCGACCACCAGGTCCTGGGTGCCGGAGAGCACGGCCTGCGCGGCGAAGTGCACGGCCTGCTGCGAGGAGCCGCACTGCCGGTCGACGGTCACGCCCGGCACCTCCTCGGGCAGTCCGGCGGCCAGCCAGCAGGTGCGGGCAATGTCCCCGGCCTGCGGCCCCACCGCGTCCAGACAGCCGAAGACGACGTCCTCCACGGCGGCCGGGTCGATCCCCGCCCGCTCCACGAGGGCCTTGAGGACATGCGCGCCCAGGTCGGCCGGGTGGACGCCGCTGAGTCCTCCCCCGCGCCGCCCGACGGGCGTGCGGACCGCTTCGACGATGTAGGCCTCGGCCATGGCAACTCCCTCACCAGGAAAGGGGTGTTATCCGCGGTGCTCGTGGCGCTCATGGTGCTCGGGGTGCTAGTCGTGCTACTCGTGCTCTTCCCGCTTGCCGTGCTCGTCGCGCACGGCGATGCCGTCCAGCACCATCGACAGGTACTGCCGGGCGATCTCCTCGGGGCTGTGCTGCCCTCCGGGCCGGTACCAGGAGGCGGCGACCCAGACGGTGTCGCGCACGAACCGGTAGGTGAGCCGCACGTCGAGGTCGGCGCGGAAGACGTGCTCGGCGACCCCGCGTTCCAGCGTGCTGAGCCAGGCCTTCTCGAACCGGCGCTGGGACTCGGCGAGGAAGGCGAACCGGTCCTGGGCGACGAGCTGTCTGCTCTCCTTCTGGTAGATCGCGACGGCCGCGCGGTGCCGGTCGATCTCCCGGAAGGACTCGGTGACCAGCGCCTCCAGCGTCTCGCGAGGCCCGAGTCCGGAGGTCAGGACGGTGTCGTAGCCGTCCCACAGCTCGTCCAGGAAGGTCCGCAGGATCTCCTCGAGCATCGACTCCTTGGAGTCGAAGTGGTAGTAGAGGCTGCCCGCGAGCATCCCGGCGTGGTCCGCGATCCTGCGGACGGTGGTGGCGTTGTAGCCGTGCTCGGCGAACACCTCGGCAGCGGTGCTGAGGAGTTCGCCGCGCCGGGCGGCTGCGGCGGTCACCTGGGGCTTCTTCTTGGTCGGCACGCACCCATTCTGGACGCACCCATGCTGCTCCTAGGCGTGCTGGCTGCTGACGGCGACGACCTCGCCGGTCATGTACGAGGAGTAGCCGGAGGCCAGGAACACGATCACGTTGGCCACCTCCCAGGGCTGCGCGCAGCGCCCGAAGGCCTCCCGTTCGGTCAGGTCCGCGAGCAGTTCGGCGGAGGTGACCTTCACCAGGTGCGGGTGCAGGGCGAGGCTGGGTGCCACCGCGTTGACCCGGACCCCGTACGCGGCCGCCTCGATCGCGGCGCACCGGGTCAGGGCCATCACCCCGGCCTTGGCGGCGGCGTAGTGGGCCTGTCCGGCCTGGGCGCGCCAGCCGACGACGGAGGCGTTGTTGACGATCACCCCGCCGGCGGTCTCCCGCATGGCGCGCAGCGCGGCGCGCGTGCACCGGAAGGTGCCGTTGAGGGTGACGTCCAGGACCCGGGACCACTGGTCGTCGGTCATGTCGACCAGGTCCGAAGTGCCGCCGAGGCCCGCGTTGTTGACGACGACGTCCAGCCGTCCGTGTGCGGCCGCGGCCGCTTCGAACAGCGCCTGGACCTGGTCCTCGTCGGTGACGTCGCACGGCATCGCCGTCACCGCGCCGGGGAACTCCCGGCCGAGTTCCGCCTCGTGCTCCTTCAGCCGGCGCGTGTGCGCGTCGCTGATGAGCACGCGGGCGCCTTCTTCCAGGAAGCGGCGCGCGGTGGCGCCGCCGATGCCGGAGCCGGCCGCCGCGGTGACGACCGCGGTGCGCCCCTGCAGCAGTCCGTGCCCGGGCACGTAGGCCGGGCTCTCGACGCCTGTCATGGGGTCACGCTAACCTACCAAACACTTGTTAGGGAAGGTGACGGAAGGAAGCGGGGCGACCGTGGACCTGACCCACTCTCCGGCCGACGAGGAGTTCCGCGCCGAGGCCCGGGCCTGGCTGCGGGCGCACGTCCCGCGCGTGCCGCTGCCGTCCCTGGAGACCGAGGAGGGCTTCGCGGCACACCGCGCCTGGGAGGCGGAACTGGCCGCCGACCGCTGGTCGGTGGTGTCGTGGCCGCGCAGGTACGGCGGCCGGGACGCGGGTCTGCTGCGGTGGCTGGTGTTCGAGGAGGAGTACTGGGCGGCGGGCGCCCCGGGCCGGGTCGGCCAGAACGGCGTCGGCCTGCTCGCGCCGACCCTCTTCGACCACGGCACGGAGCGGCAACGGGCGCGTGTGCTGCCGCCGATGGCCACCGGCGAGGTGGTCTGGGCGCAGGCCTGGTCCGAGCCGGGGGCGGGCTCCGACCTGGCCGCGCTCACCTCCAGGGCGGTGCGCACGGAGGGCGGCTGGCGGCTCAGCGGGCAGAAGACGTGGTCCTCGCGGGCGTCCTTCGCCGACCGGGCCTTCGGCCTGTTCCGCAGCGACCCGCACGCCCCGGAACCCCACCAGGGGCTCACGTACCTGATGTTCGACCTGCGGGCGCCGGGCGTCACGGTCCGGCCGGTCGGCCGGCTGGACGGCAGGCCGGCCTTCGCCGAACTGTTCCTGGACGAGGTGTTCGTCCCGGACGAGGACGTGATCGGCGAGCCCGGCCAGGGCTGGCGGATCGCGATGTCCACGGCGGGCAACGAACGCGGGCTCACCCTGCGCTCCCCCGGCCGCTTCCTCGCCTCCGCGGCCCGCCTGCTCGGCCTGTGGCGGGCCCGGGGCTGCCCGGAGCACACGCGGGAAGGGGTGGCCGACGCCCTGATCGGCGCCCGCGCCTACCAGTTGTTCACCTACGCGGCCGCCTCCCGGTTCCTGGACGGCGCCCGGCTCGGCCCGGAGTCCAGCATGAACAAGGTCTTCTGGTCCGAGCTGGACCTGGCGCTGCACGAGACGGCGCTCGACCTGCTCGGCGCGGAGGGGGAACTGGCCGGCACCGACTGGTCCGAGGGGTACGTCTTCGCGCTCGCCGGGCCGATCTACGCGGGCACGAACGAGATCCAGCGCGACATCGTCGCCGAGCGCCTGCTCGGCCTGCCGAAGGGACGCCGCTGATGCGCTTCCTGCTCGACGCCGAGCAGCACGCCTTCGCCGCATCGCTGCACGCGCTGCTGACGGCCGCGAACACCCCGGCGGTGGTCCGGGACTGGAGCCGCGGCGACCATGCGAGCGGACGCGCGCTGTGGGCGCGGCTCGCGCAGACGGGGGTGTTCGGGCTGGCGGTGCCGGAGGAGTACGGCGGACTGGGCGCACGTCCGGTCGAACTCGCCGTGGCCTTCGTGGAGGTGGGCCGGCACGCGGTGCCGGGGCCGCTGGCGGAGACGGTCGCTGCCGCCGTCCTCCTCGGCGAACCCCGGCTCGCCAGGCGCTTCCTGCCGGGCCTCACGGCCGGAACGGACCTCGCGACCGTGGCCGGGCCCGGCGGGTGCGCGCTCGACGGCGACGCCGCGTCCGTGCGGCTGTACCCGGCCCCCGAGGGCCTGTACCTGTCCACCGCGGCGCCGGGCCCGGTGCGCCGCTCCCTCGACCCCGCCCGCCGGCTGACCCCGCTCGTCCCGGACGGCGAACTGCTCAGCCGCGAGCCGCCCCGCGCCGATGCCCTCGCCCACGCCCGCCTGGCCGTCGCCGCCCAGGCCCTCGGCGTCGGCCTCGCCCTCCTCGACCGGACGCTCGCCCACGTCCGGCAGCGCACCCAGTTCGGCGTGCCCATCGGCTCCTTCCAGGCGGTCAAGCACCGCCTGGTCGACGCGAAGACGGCCCTGGAGTTCGCCCGCCCCCTGCTCTTCGGCGCCGCGCTGTCCCTGCGCCCCGCGGACGTGGCCGCCGCCAAGCTCAAGGCCTGCGAGGCGGCGTACGCCACCGCCCGCACGGCGCTGCAACTGCACGGCGCCATCGGCTACACCGCCGAGTACGACCTCTCCCTGTGGCTGACCAAGGCCCGCGCCCTGCGCACGGCGTGGGGGACGCCCCAGGAGTGCCGGGAGCTGGTCCTTCAGGACGCGCTCGGCGAGAGCCCGGCCGGATGACTCAGGCCGGACGGACGATGCCGGCGGTGCGGGCGGCCGCCAGCCACCGGGGGAACTCGCCGACGAGACGGTCGTACAGCTCGGTGTCGGGGACCCGCCGGGGATCCTCGCCCGCGTGGAAGAAGCCGGCGTTGTCCACGATCCGCCTGCCGGGCACCGCCAGTTCGTCCAGCTTGCGCAGGAAGTCGAACTGCCGGCTGCCCGGGTCGCCGAAGCCGACGAACTGCCAGAACAACGGCAGCTTCGCCGCCTTGCACAGATAGCGCTCGGCGGCGAGCCTGTTGATCGGGCCGCCGTCGGTCTGGAAGACGACCAGGGCGGGGTCGGTGGCGCCGCTGTCCAGGTAGTGGTCGATGACGGCGTCCATGGCCAGGTGGTAGCTGGTCCTGCCCATGTGCCCCAGCCCGGCCACGATCCGCTCCACGCTGCCCTCGTGGCGGTCCAGCGCGATGTCGGTGACCGCGTCGATGTCCGTGGAGAAGAACACCACCGGCACGCACCCGTCGTCGTCCAGGTGCGCGGACAGGCCCAGCACCCGGTCGGCGAGCGCCTGCACGCTGCCGTCCTGGTAGTACGGCCTCATCGAGCCGGAATAATCGACGACGAGGTAGACGGCGGCCCGCAGTTGCTCCAGGCCGTGCTTGCGCAGGGACACCCCGGCCGACCGGTAGGCGCCGACGAGCGCGGGCGCGCTCTCCTCCACCCTGCGCAGGCTGATCGCGGCCATGGTCCCCCTCGCTGTTCCGGAAGCTTATGTGATCACTGGGTCCTGTTGTCGCAGCCGTCACACCAGTTCGCTATTTTGTTCGCCGCCGTCCCCACCGGCTCGACCTGCCCCCGATTCTCTTCGCAAGGAGCCGGCTGTGACCGCCGAATCCACCGCCACCACCTGCTTTCGGCACCCCAAGGTGGAGTCCCACGTCCGGTGCACCCGCTGCGACCGCTACATCTGCCCGTCCTGCATGCGGGAGGCGGCCGTCGGCCACCAGTGCGTGGAGTGCGTGAAGGAGGGCGCCCGCTCCATCCGGCAGGCACGGACCGTGTTCGGCGGCCGGATCAGCGCGGTGCCACTGGTGACATACATCCTGATCGGCCTGAACGTGCTGGCCTACCTGGCCGAGCTGGCCCGCCCCTCGGTCGAGAACCGCTTCGACATGCTCGGCGCCGCGCCCGCCGGCTACTACCCCGAGGGCGTCGCGCACGGGGAGTGGTACCGGCTGCTGACCGGCGCGTTCCTCCATCTGACGCCCGGCGAGGGAACGTTCGGCATCACGCACATCCTGCTCAACATGGTCGCGCTGTGGAACATCGGCCGGGTGGTCGAGGCCCAGCTGGGCCGGGTCCGCTACCTCGCCCTGTACCTGCTGTCGGCGCTGGGCGGCTCGGTGCTGGTGCTGCTGCTCGCTCCGGAGACCGGCACGGTGGGCGCGTCCGGCGCCGTCTTCGGCCTGGGCGCGGCCTACTGGGTCATGGGCCGCCGCCTCGGCTACAACATGCGGTCCGTCAACCAGTACATGGGCGGACTGGTGCTGTGGATGGTGGTCTCCGCCTGGCTGACCTCCTGGCAGGCCCACCTCGGCGGCCTGCTGGCCGGCGGCGCGGTGACGCTGGCGTACGCGTACGCGCCCCGGGACGGCCGGCGCACCCTGGTCCAGGCGGGCGTGTGCGTGGCCCTGCTGGCACTGCTGCTGGTCCTCGCCTGGGTCAAGGCGGCGTCGCTGACGAGCGGGGCCGCCGCATGAGACGAGCGGGAATCCCGCGGTTCGCGGCCGTGCCGTGATCGTCACGGCGGTGGTGCCGTCGGCCGCGACCCGTCGGCCGCGCGGCTCGAGTGGCAGGTGTACGGGGAGACGTGCCGGGTGGTGCCGTCGTGACCCGGGGGCGTCCGGGACGTGCGACGGCGCCTGCCCAGTCGTCCGGTCGGGGACAGGCGGGCAGGCGCCGTCGGCGGGGGTCTGGGGGTGTCCCCCAGATGACCCGCCCGTACGCCGTTGTACGGGACGCTTGGAGGGGCCGTCAGACCGCGAGGGCGCGGTCGGTCGGGCGGATCGGGGCCGGCAGGTCGCTGGCTCCGGTCAGGTAGCGGTCGACGCCGCGGGCGGCCGAGCGCCCCTCCGCGATCGCCCACACGATCAGCGACTGGCCGCGGCCGGCGTCCCCGGCGACGAACACACCCGGCACGTTGGTCTGGAAGTCGGCGTCGCGGGCGATGTTACCGCGCTCGTCCAGCTCCAGGCCGAACTGCTCGACCAGGCCGTTCTCCCGGTCGGTGCCGGTGAAGCCCATGGCGAGGGTGACCAGCTGGGCCGGGATCTTGCGCTCGGTGCCCGGCTTCTGGGTCAGCTTGCCGTCGACGAACTCCACCTCGGCCAGGTGCAGCCACTGCACGTTGCCGTCCTCGTCGCCCTCGAAGTGGGTGGTGGAGGCGGAGTAGATCCGCTCGCCGCCCTCCTCGTGGGCCGAGGTGACCTTGTACAGGATCGGGAAGGTCGGCCAGGGCTGGCTGGCCGGGTGCCGCTCGTCGTTCGGGCGGGGCATGATCTCCAGCTGGGTGACGGAGGCCGCGCCCTGCCGGTGGGCGGTGCCCACGCAGTCGGCGCCGGTGTCACCGCCGCCGATGACCACGACGTGCTTGCCCTCGGCCGAGATCGGCGGGGTGACGTAGTCGCCCTCCTGGACCTTGTTGGCCAGCGGCAGGTACTCCATCGCCTGGTGGATGCCCTTGAGCTCGCGGCCGGGCACCGGCAGGTCGCGGGCGGTCGTGGCGCCGGCGGCGATCACGATCGCGTCGTACCGCTTCTTCAGGTCGCGCGCGTTGATGTCGCGGCCGATCTCGACGCCGGTGCGGAAGCGGGTGCCCTCCGCGCGCATCTGCTCGATGCGGCGGTTGATGTGCCGCTTCTCCATCTTGAACTCGGGGATGCCGTACCGGAGGAGGCCCCCGACGCGGTCCGCGCGCTCGTAGACGGCGACCGTGTGGCCGGCTCGGGTCAGCTGCTGGGCGGCGGCGAGGCCCGCCGGGCCCGAGCCGATGACCGCGACCGTCTTGCCGGACAGGCGCTCGGGGATCTGCGGGGCGACGGTGCCCGCGTCCCACGCCTTGTCGATGATCGAGACCTCGACGTTCTTGATGGTGACCGGCTGCTGGTTGATGCCCAGCACGCACGCCGACTCGCAGGGAGCGGGGCACAGGCGACCGGTGAACTCCGGGAAGTTGTTGGTCGCGTGCAGCCGCTCGGAGGCGGCCGTCCAGTCCTCGCGGTAGGCGTAGTCGTTCCACTCGGGGATCAGGTTCCCCAGCGGACAGCCGTTGTGGCAGAACGGGATGCCGCAGTCCATGCACCGGCTGGCCTGCTTGCTGATGATCGGCAGCAGGGAGCCGGGGACGTAGACCTCGTTCCAGTCCCTGACCCGCTCGGCGACGGGACGCGTCCTGGCGACCTCGCGGCCGTGGTTCAGGAAGCCCTTGGGGTCAGCCATTGATCGCCGCCTCCATCATCTTCTCGGTGACCTCGGTCTCGGGGAGACCGGCTCGCTCGGCGGCGTCCTTGGCGGCGAGCACTGCCTTGTACGTGCTGGGGATGATCTTGCTGAAGCGCCGCACGGCCGTGTCCCAGTCGGCGAGCAGCTTCTCGGCGACCGTCGAGCCGGTCTCCTCGGCGTGGCGGCGCACCACGTCGTGCAGCCACTGCTTGTCGGCCTCGTCGAGCGCCTCGACCGACCGGGCGTTGCCGGCGTTGACGTTGTCGCGGTCGAGGTCGATGACGTAGGCGATGCCGCCGGACATGCCCGCCGCGAAGTTGCGGCCGGTCGGGCCGAGGACGACCGCGTGGCCGCCGGTCATGTACTCGCAGCCGTGGTCGCCCACGCCCTCGGAGACGACCAGCGCGCCCGAGTTGCGCACGCAGAACCGCTCACCGGTACGGCCGCGCAGGAACAGCTCGCCGCCGGTGGCGCCGTAGGCGATGGTGTTGCCCGCGATGGTCGAGTACTCGGCGAGGTGGTCGGCCGCGCGGTCCGGGCGGACGACGATCCGGCCGCCGGACAGGCCCTTGCCGACGTAGTCGTTGGCGTCGCCCTCCAGGCGCAGCGTGACGCCGCGCGGCAGGAACGCGCCGAAGGACTGGCCGGCGGAGCCGGTGAAGGTGATGTCGATGGTGTCGTCGGGCAGGCCCGCGCCGCCGAACTTCTTCGTCACCTCGTGGCCGAGCATGGTGCCGACCGTGCGGTTGATGTTGCGGATGGCGACCTGGGCGCGCACCGGCTGGGCCTCGGTCGCGTCGTTCGCGGCCAGGGCGTCGGCGGCGAGCTTGATCAGCTCGTTGTCCAGCGCCTTCTCCAGGCCGTGGTCCTGCGCCACCACCTGGTGGCGGACGGCGCCCTCGGGCAGGTCCGGCACGTGGAACAGCGGCGCCAGGTCCAGGCCCTGCGCCTTCCAGTGGTCCACCGCGCGCTCCACGTCCAGCACCTCGGCGTGGCCCACGGCCTCCTCGATGGAGCGGAAGCCCAGCTCGGCCAACAGCTCGCGGACCTCCTCGGCGATGAACCGGAAGAAGTTCACCACGTGCTCGGCCTGGCCGGCGAAGCGGTCGCGCAGGACCGGGTTCTGGGTGGCGATGCCGACCGGGCAGGTGTCCAGGTGGCAGACGCGCATCATGACGCAGCCGGAGACGACGAGCGGCGCGGTCGCGAAACCGAACTCCTCGGCGCCGAGCAGCGCGGCGATGACCACGTCACGGCCGGTCTTCAGCTGGCCGTCGGTCTGCACGACGATGCGGTCGCGCAGGCCGTTGAGCAGCAGGGTCTGCTGGGTCTCGGCGAGGCCCAGCTCCCAGGGGCCGCCCGCGTGCTTCAGGGAGGTCAGCGGGGAGGCGCCGGTGCCGCCGTCGTGGCCGGAGATGAGCACCACGTCCGCGTGCGCCTTGGAGACGCCCGCGGCCACCGTGCCGACGCCGACCTCCGACACCAGCTTCACGTGGATGCGCGCGGCCGGGTTGGCGTTCTTGAGGTCGTGGATCAGCTGGGCCAGGTCCTCGATGGAGTAGATGTCGTGGTGCGGCGGCGGGGAGATCAGGCCCACGCCCGGCGTCGAGTGACGCGTCTTCGCGACCCACGGGTAGACCTTGTGGCCGGGCAGCTGACCGCCCTCGCCGGGCTTGGCGCCCTGGGCCATCTTGATCTGGATGTCGTCCGCGTTGACCAGGTACTCGCTGGTCACGCCGAAGCGGCCGGAGGCGACCTGCTTGATGGCGCTGCGGCGCGCCGGGTCGTACAGGCGCTCCGGGTCCTCGCCGCCCTCGCCGGTGTTGGACTTGCCGCCCAGCTGGTTCATGGCGATGGCGAGGGTCTCGTGCGCCTCCTTGGAGATGGAGCCGTACGACATGGCGCCCGTGGAGAAGCGCTTGACGATCTCGCTCACCGGCTCGACCTCGTCGAGGGGGATCGGCTTGCGGTCGGACTTGAAGCCGAACAGGCCGCGCAGCGTCATCAGGCGCTCGGACTGCTCGTTCACCCGGGACGTGTACTTCTTGAAGATGTCGTACCGGCCGGTGCGCGTGGAGTGCTGCAGGCGGAAGACCGTCTCCGGGTCGAACAGGTGCGGCTCCCCCTCGCGGCGCCACTGGTATTCGCCGCCGATCTCCAGCGCGCGGTGCGCGGGGGCGATGCCGGAGGCCGGGTAGGCCTTGGCGTGGCGGGCGGCGACCTCCTGGGCGATGACGTCGATGCCGACGCCGCCGATCTTGGTGGCGGTGCCGTTGAAGTACTTCTCGACGAAGGCCTGGTCCAGGCCGACGGCCTCGAAGACCTGGGCGCCGCGGTAGGAGGCGACGGTGGAGATGCCCATCTTCGACATGACCTTCAGGACGCCCTTGCCGAGCGCGTAGATCAGGTTCTTGATGGCCTTCTCCGGCTCGATGCCGTTGATGAAGGTGCCCGCGCGGAGCAGGTCCTCGACCGACTCCATCGCCAGGTACGGGTTGACGGCTGCGGCGCCGTAGCCGATCAGCAGGGCGACGTGGTGGACCTCGCGGACGTCGCCGGCCTCGACCAGCAGGCCCACGTGGGTGCGCTGCTTGGTGCGGATGAGGTGGTGGTGCACGGCCGCGGTGAGCAGCAGCGAGGGGATCGGCGCGTGCTCGGCGTCCGAGTGGCGGTCGGACAGGACGATCAGGCGGGCGCCGTTCTCGATGGCCGCGTCGGCCTCGGCGCAGATCTCCTCGATGCGCGCGGCCAGCGCGTCACCGCCGCCGGAGACCCGGTACAGACCGGACAGGGTGGCGGCCTTGAAGCCGGGCATGTCGCCGTCGGCGTTGATGTGGATGAGCTTGGCCAGCTCGTCGTTGTCGATGACCGGGAAGGGCAGCACGACGGAGCGGCAGGAGGCGGCCGTCGGGTCGAGCAGGTTGCCCTGCGGGCCCAGCGACGAGCGCAGGGAGGTGACCAGCTCCTCGCGGATCGCGTCCAGCGGCGGGTTGGTGACCTGCGCGAACAGCTGGGTGAAGTAGTCGAAGAGCAGCCGCGGACGCTCGGACAGGGCCGCGATCGGCGAGTCCGTGCCCATGGAGCCGATCGGCTCGGCGCCGGTGCGGGCCATCGGGGCGAGGAGGACGCGCAGCTCCTCCTCGGTGTACCCGAAGGTCTGCTGGCGGCGGGTGACCGAGGCGTGGGTGTGGACGATGTGCTCGCGCTCGGGCAGGTCGCCCAGCTCGATCTCGCCGGCCTCCAGCCACTCGGCGTACGGCTGCTCGGCGGCGAGGGTCGCCTTGATCTCGTCGTCCTCGATGATGCGGTGCTCGGCGGTGTCGACGAGGAACATGCGGCCGGGCTGCAGGCGGCCCTTGCGGACGACCTTGGCCGGGTCGATGTCGAGGACGCCGACCTCGGAGCCGAGGACGACGAGGCCGTCGTCGGTGACCCAGTAGCGGCCGGGGCGCAGGCCGTTGCGGTCGAGCACGGCGCCGACCTGGGTGCCGTCGGTGAAGCAGACGCAGGCCGGGCCGTCCCAGGGCTCCATCATCGTGGAGTGGTACTGGTAGAAGGCGCGCCGGGCCGGGTCCATGGAGTCGTGGTTCTCCCACGCCTCCGGGATCATCATCAGCACCGAGTGCGGCAGCGAACGTCCGCCCAGGTGCAGCAGCTCCAGCACCTCGTCGAAGGAGGCGGAGTCGGAGGCGTCCGGCGTGCAGACCGGGAAGATGCGGTCCAGCTCCCTGTCGCCGAACAGGTCGGAGACCAGCTGGGACTCGCGGGCGACCATCCAGTTGCGGTTGCCCTTGACGGTGTTGATCTCGCCGTTGTGCGCGACGAACCGGTACGGGTGCGCGAGCGGCCACGACGGGAAGGTGTTCGTGGAGAACCGGGAGTGCACGAGCGCGATCGCGGAGGCGAAGCGGCGGTCGGACAGGTCGGGGAAGAACGGCTCCAGCTGGCCGGTGGTCAGCATGCCCTTGTACACGATCGTGCGCGCGGACAGTGACGGGAAGTAGACGCCCACCTCGCGCTCGGCGCGCTTGCGCAGCACGAACGCCGTGCGGTCCAGCGCGATGCCCGTCCGGGAGGCGCCCCCGGTGACGAAGATCTGCCGGAAGACCGGCATGGTGGAGCGGGCGGTGGCGCCCAGCAGCTCCGGGGCGACCGGGACCTCGCGCCAGCCGAGGACGGTGAGGCCCTCCTCGGCCGCGATCGTCTCGATCTTCGAGACGGTGTCCTCGGTCCCCTCCTCCGGCAGGAAGGCGATGCCGACGGCGTACGAGCCGGCCGCGGGGAGGTCGAATCCGGCCACCTCGCGGAAGAACGCGTCGGGCACCTGCGACAGCAGGCCGGCGCCGTCGCCCGAGTCGGGCTCGGAGCCGGTGGCGCCGCGGTGCTCCAGGTTGCGGAGCACGGTCAGCGCCTGCTCGACCAGTGTGTGGGACGCCTCGCCGGTGAGGGTGGCGACGAAACCGACACCGCAGGCGTCGTGTTCGTTGCGGGGGTCGTACATACCCTGCGCAGCAGGGCGAGCATCCATGAACGACCAGTTCTGGCCATTCGCGGAGTGCTGGGACGGCTGGCGCGGCGTACGCATCGGCTCTCCCGTCGTCGTCATGTGGCATGTGGCAGGTGCCGAGGGACGACGTTGGCCCTCTGCGAGGTGGCGAAATTTCGTGCAGGTTACATGATGGGACGGATCCCGGGAAGTGGATACTCCGTTCCAGCATGCGGACACCACGGGGTCCGTGGCGTGGGCGTCGCACGGTGGCGACGGGGTACCGCCCGGGGCGGTGGGGGTGCCGCTCGGTGGCGGCGAACGTCGGGGGGGGACCGTTGCGGACGAGATCGGTCGGATCGGCGTCCGGCGGCCCGGAGGGGGGCGGGGGGAGCGTCGTCGGCCCACCCCGCGGGGTTGCAGGCGTCATTGCCTGCGGCGCTTACGGCTCATGCCCAGTGGTCACGCACTCGAAACCAGCGAGTAACGGCTACTTATGCGGCCCGCCGCATAAGTTCCGGCACGGTTATCCTACGGCCGTTCCGAACAGGGTACCCAGGGCGTACGTCACACCGGCGGCCGCGCCGCCCAGCGCGAGCTGCCTGAGGCCGCTGTACCACCAGGTGCGCGCGGTCACCTTGGCCACGACGGCACCGCAGCCGAACAGCCCCATCAGGGCCAGCAGCACGGCGGGCCACAGCGCGGTGGCGCCGAACAGGAACGGCAGCACGGGCAGCAGGGCGCCGAGGGCGAAGGAGCCGAAGGAGGAGACGGCGGCGACCAGCGGCGAGGGCAGATCGCCGGGGTCGATGCCCAGCTCCTCGCGGGCGTGGATCTCCAGGGCCTGCTCGGGGTCCTGGGACAGCTGCCGTGCGACCTCGCGGGCCAGTCCGGGCTCCACGCCCCGGGCGACGTAGAGTGCGGCGAGCTCGTCCTCCTCGTCCTGCGGGTGCCTGCGCAGCTCGCGCCGCTCGACGTCGAGCTCGGCCTCGACCAGTTCGCGCTGGGAGGCGACGGAGGTGTACTCGCCGGCCGCCATGGAGAAGGCGCCGGCGGCGAGCCCCGCGAGACCGGTGATGACGATGGTCTGATGACCGACGGACCCGCCGGCCACGCCGGTCAGCAGGGCGAGGTTGGAGACCAGGCCGTCCATCGCACCGAAGACGGCGGGGCGCAGCCAGCCGCCGTTGACATCGCGGTGCGTGTGGTTGTCACGGTGCGCCTCGTGCAGCGCGGCCTCGGCATCGATGATGGCCATACGAGCCCCCGGGATAGCTTAGCCAAAGCTAACTTTGGACGAGTTCTACTTTTCGACGACACCGAACCTACGCCTCTCGCGCCGATGCCGCCAGCAAGGAAAGGCTGGGCTAACCTGCGGATTTCCCCGTATCGCTCATGCGTGATCAAGCTAGCTCATCTGTCGAGCGGGTGACGCTGAGGTCGGAACAGGTCGGTGACGCCCCCGCCGTGGGAGACATCCGCAGAGGGCCCCGCCGGTGCTCGGGGTCCGCCGAAGGAGGCCCCCCCATGGCATCGATCGCCCGCACTCCCCCGCCCCCGGCACCCGGGAACGCCGCCGGGCTGCGCGAACGGGCCCGCGGCGCGCTGCTCGGCCTGGCCGTCGGCGACGCGCTCGGCGCGCCGGCGGAGAACCTGAGGCCCTCCGAGATCCGCGCCCGCTGGGGGCGCATCACGGGGTACGTGACGGACCGCCCGCACGGCACGGACGACACCGAGTACACGCTCTTCTCCGGCCTGCTGCTGGCCCGGCACGGCTCGGCGCTCACCCCGGCCCACGTGGAGGCGGCCTGGCACGAGTGGATCGCCGACCGGGCGGAGGGCCCCTTCCGGGGCGCGGGCTTCAGCGAGCGCGGCACCCTGGAGAACCTGCGCCGGGGCCTGGCCGCCCCCATCTCGGCCCAGCACCGCCACGCCTGGAGCGACGGGCTCGCGATGCGCGCGGCGCCCTTCGGGGTCTTCGCGGCCGGGCGCCCGGGGGAGGCTGCCCGGCTGGTGGCGATCGACGGCTCCATCAGCCACGAGGGCGAGGGCATCTACGGCGGTCAGGCGGTCGCCGCGGGGGTGGCCGCGGCGATGGCGGGAGCGCCCGCGCCGGTGGTGATCGCCTCCGCCCTCGCGGTGATCCCGGAGGACTCCTGGACGGCCCGCTCGCTGCGCCGCGCGGTGGCCGTGGCCCATCGCGGCGAACGCGCGGTCCGCTCCGCCGTCGTCATCGGCGGCTATCCCTGGACCGACCTGGCCCCGGAGGCGGTCGCCCTCGCGTTCGGCGCGTACGCGACCGCCGACGGCGACTTCGAGGAGGCGGTCCTGACGGCCGTCAACATGGGCCGCGACGCCGACACCACGGCGGCGGTGGCCGGCGCCCTGGCCGGCGCGACGCGGGGCTTCTGCGCCATCCCGCTCGCCTGGGCCGCGGCCATCGGCCCCGCCCGCGGCCGCTGCCTGCCCGCCATGGCCGGCCACCACGTCCTCGACATCGCCGAACTCCTGGTCCCGGAGGAGGGCGGCAAGTGGGGGGCGGACGTGGTGGTGCCGGGCTTCCTGGCGGAAGCGGCACGGCGAGGGCCGTCGCGCCCGGACCGCACTCCGGCAGCGGGAACCGATCTCACCCTGACGCCGGTCACGGGCCGGGCACCGACACGGCAGGAACTCGCCCTGGTCCCGGGAGCCGGGCAGGAGCCGGCGTC
>NZ_JBLEBI010000075.1:0-29775 GCF_047340315.1 Streptomyces sp. AF1A | reverse complement strand
GTTCGCGGGTCCGCGGGCGCTGTGGCTGGCCCGGCTCAACCCCGACTGGCGCTTCGCCCTGCGCTCGGCCCCAGGCGGGGGCGCGGCGCTGCCCGATCCCGCGGACGCCGAGGCGGTGCGCCGGCTGTGGCGGGAAGGGCTGTTCGCCGAGCGCGTGGCCCTGCTGGGCGCGCTGCGGGCCCGTACTCCCGCACCGGCCCGCGACCTGCTGGCCGGGACCTGGCCGACGGAGCGGGCGGAGGACCGGCTGATGTTCCTGGACTCGCTGCGCACGGGCCTGTCCGCCGCGGACGAGCCGTTCCTGGAGCAGGCGCTGCGCGACCGCAGCCGCAATGTGCGGGCGACGGCGGCGGAGCTGCTGTCGGCACTGCCGGGATCCGCGCTCGCCGCGCGCATGGCCGTGCGGGCCAGGGCATGTGTGGCCCTGGATCACACGGGGAACTCGCCAGGGATCGTGGTGGAGGCGCCGCTCGAGTGCGACTCCGGCATGGAGCGGGACGGTGTGGTCGCCACACCCCCCGCGGGCAGAGGAGAACGGTCATGGTGGCTCGGCCAGTTGGTGGAGGCGGCACCGCTCGGCACCTGGCGGGAGCGCCTCGGCGGGCGCTCGGCGCGGGAGATCGTGGCGCTGCCGGTGGCCGACGGCCGGCAGGGCGAGCTGCATGCGGCCTGGTGCCGGGCGGCGGTGCGGCAGCGCGACGCCGAGTGGTCCAGGGCGCTGCTCGGCTCGCCGTCGGCGCCGGAGGCGGGCGGCCCGGGTGCGGTGTCCCTGGCGGAGCGGGCCAAGCTGCTGGCCGCGCTGGAGCCGGGGGAACGGGCCGAGTGGGTGGCCGGGTTCATCGCGACGCACGGCCTGTCGGAGGCGTTCCAGCTGCTCGGGGTGTGCGCGGTGCCGTGGGCCGCGCCGCTGGGCCGGGCCGTGGTGGACGCTCTGAACATCGCCCGGGACGCGGGGAGTTACCCATGGAGTTTCAGCGGCGTGATGGGGCTCGCGGAGCGTTGCCTGGACCCGGCGGAGGCCGCCCGGCTGGAGGCGCTGCTGGCGATGCCCGACGAGCGGGAGGATGCGGCACCGGGCGCCGGGGGCTACTGGGCGGAGGCGTTCCACAGACTCGTCACGACGCTGCGCCTGCGTGCGGCGATGGCCGCCGAACTGGCCCCGCCCGGCCCGGCGGGCGCGCAGGAGCGACGGCCCCCGCGCACCTCCCCGCCGGCTCAGCCGCCGGACGCGGCCGGCTGACGGACGTTCTGCCGCACCCACTCCACGATCGACGCGGTCGTCGCCCCCGGGGTGAAGATCCCCGCGACGCCCTTCTCCTTCAGCGGCGCGATGTCCTCCTCGGGGATGATGCCGCCGCCGAAGACGACGATGTCCTCGGCGTCGCGGTCCTTGAGCAGGTCGATGACCGCGGCGAAGAGGGTGTTGTGCGCGCCGGAGAGGATCGACAGGCCGATCGCGTCGGCGTCCTCCTGGATGGCGGTGTCGACGATCTGCTCCGGCGTCTGGTGGAGACCGGTGTAGATGACCTCCATTCCGGCGTCGCGCAGGGCGCGCGCGATCACCTTGGCCCCCCGATCGTGGCCGTCGAGCCCCGGCTTGGCGACCACCACGCGGATCGGACCGGCTGCCACACCCATCACTGCCTCCATCAAACGACCCCGGAAGCGATCGCTTCCGTACGTAACGACAAGTACCGCACTTTTGGCGCGTTCCGCCACCCGTCGCGAAGTGAACGAACGTTATCTCCAGCATCGCGCAACCGGCAGTTTTACGGTGCGCAGCGAGGGGGAAATCACACGGTGGGACATCAGGGCACACGGGGGATGGAGCCGTCCTCCGCTGTGCCGACAGGAGGTCGGCCATGAAGGTCACCGGAGTACTGCCACTCTTCTTCCTCCCGCTCTGCCGTCGTCTGTGGCCGTGCAGACTGGCCGGACTGTCCATCGCGCTGCTGAAGGCGACCGCCCTGGAGGCCGCGATCCTGGCCGGGCACCTCCTGCTGTATCCGACCGGTCTGATCCAGGAGCACCGCTGCGACGCGGCGCCCGGGGGCGACGGCACCGCCCAGCTGCCGGTCCGCCCCGGCCCGCCGGTCGTGCTGCTGCACGGCTTCATCGACAACCGCTCGGTCTTCCTGCTGCTGCGGCGCAACCTGGCCCAGCACGGCAGGCAGCGCATGGAGTCGCTGAACTACTCCCCGCTGACGTGCGACATCCGCACGGCCGCCGAACTGCTCGGCCGGCATGTGGAGGAGATCTGCGAGCGCACCGGCAGCACCCAGGTGGACATCGTGGGGCACAGTCTGGGCGGGCTGATCGCGCGGTACTACGTGCAGTGCCTGGGCGGGGACCTGCGGGTGCGCACGCTCGTCACCCTCGGGACTCCGCACGCCGGAACCCGGGTGGCGCCGCTGGCCGACGCCCATCCGATCGTGCGCCAGATGCGCCCCGGCTCGGAGGTGATCGAGGAGCTGGCGCGGCCCGCGCCCGGCTGCCGTACGCGGTTCGTGAGCTTCTGGAGCGACCTGGACTCCCTGATGGACCCGCTGGAGTCCGCCTGCCTGGAGCACCCCGACCTCGACGCGCACAACATCCGGGTGACCGGCATCGGGCACCTCGCCCTGCCCGTGCACCCCGCCGTCGCGGCCGGGATACGCGAGGCGCTGGACACCCCGCGTCCCGGGGACAGGGTCGCGGAGGGCCTGACAGTGGCCTGAGCGGCCTGCCGGCAAGGGCGTCCGCCGACTCGTCCGACGACACGAACGCGGTCGCCACCACCCCGCCCGGTGGCACGGGGGCCTCGGTCCGTGCGCGGCGCCGCACAGCCCTTTCACGGGCGCCGTACGGCCGCCCGGCATCGAACATTCATCGAACACAAACCCAAACTCATCTCCGGCAGCCCCGAAACACCGCCGAATGCCCGTTTCCGGCCCACGCGAAACCAGCTGAAGATTGTCGCGCCCGCGTACCGCCGGGTACAGTCGCCGCACTGCTCTGGCAGCCCCTGTTGTCGAGGCGAAAGAGAAGTTGGTGAACGACCGTCACCCGTCGGGGACCATGACCACCCCGGCCGCGGCTTCCGACGACTCCGCCACGCACTACGCGTCATACGGCGCTCAGGAAGCCGGCTACGGCGACTTCACCACGTACGGCGGTTACGACGCCACCGGTTTCGCGGGCGGTTCCGCCACCTTCACGGCCTTCGACACGGATCCGCTCTTCGGCAGCTTCCCGGGCGGTACGCATTCCACGGGCGCGTACGACACCACGCACTGGCAGACCGGCACCGGCCGGCCCCCCGGCTACGACGCGTACGCGGCCCAGCAGCACGTCGGCTACGGCACCGGCGCCTACGACACCACGGCCTGGACGGTCCCCGGGCAGGCCACGGGCAACGAAGTCAGCGGCCAGTGGGACGCGAACGCCTGGCTGCAGCCCGGCCCGTCCGGCGGCGCCGACCCCACCCAGCAGTGGGAGTGGGGCACCCAGGCCTTCGACACCGGTGCGTACGACGCCACGCAGTGGAACACCGACGGGCAGGCCGCGCCGGCGCGGTCCGAGCAGGTTGCCGAACCGTTCGGCCGGCAGGCGACCGCCACGTTCGAGCAGGCCGGCGACCCGCAGGCGACCGCGGCCTTCGAGCAACTGCCCTACGAGGGCGCCGCATTCGGTGAACCTCACGGTCTCGAGGACGAGCTGACCCGGACCGGTGAACTGCCCCCCGTGCCCGAACTGCTGGAGGAGCAGGAAGAGGTCACCCCGGTTCCGGTGAGCCGTGCGGGTGCGCGGGGCGCCGCGCGTTCGCGGCGCCGTACCCCCGCCAAGCGCTCCGCGCTGCTGACCGTGGCCGTGCCCTCGGTCTGCGTGATGGGCGTGGCGGGGATCGCCGCGGCCTCCGTCGGCGCGATGCGCGACGACGGCGGCAAGGACACCACCGCCTCCGCTGCGGACGCGCACGCGGTCAAGCCGTCGGTCGCCAACAGCAAGCTCGACACCCAGCTCAGGACCCTGTCGGCCGGCGCCGACGACTTCGCCGACCGGGCGAGCCGCACCCAGGAGCGGATCGACCTCAAGGCGCAGCAGGAGCTGGAGAAGAAGAAGGCGGCCGCGGAGGCCGCGCTCAAGGAGCGGCTGCGCCCCAAGTTCGTCCTCCCGGTCACCGAGAAGGGGCTCAGCGCCTACTTCGGCCAGGCGGGCGTGAACTGGATGTCCGTGCACACGGGCATCGACTTCCCCGTCGGCTACGGCACCACGGTGATGGCCGCGACGGACGGCGTCGTCACCACCAAGTGGAACAGCGCCTACGGCAACATGCTGATACTGACCGCCAAGGACGGCACGCAGACCTGGTACTGCCACCTGTCCAGCTACCGCGTCGCCCCCGGCACGGCCGTGAAGGCCGGCCAGCCGATCGCCTACTCCGGCAACTCCGGCAACTCCACCGGCCCCCACCTGCACTTCGAGGTGCACCCGGCGGGCGGGGCGGCCGTGGACCCGCTGCCGTGGCTGCGCAGCCACGGGCTCGATCCGACGTAGAGCCCGGGGGCCGCGCCCCCGGCTGCCCTACGCTTTCGCCACGCCCTCGGCGCGCTACAGCTTCTCCACCGGCGCGTACCGCAGCAGCAGCCGCTTCGGCTTGGCGTCGCCGAAGTCGATCGTCGCCTCCGCGTTCGCGCCCGTCCCCTTCACCGCGACGACCGTGCCGAGCCCGAACTGGTCGTGCGTGACCCGGTCCCCGACGGCCAGCGCGACAACCGGCTTCTCCGCGGTCCGCCGCGTGGCGAAACCGGACGCGCCCGAGGCCGACGAGCGCGAGCGGGTCGAGGACAGCGAGGCCGCGATCCCGGAGGCCGGGCCGGAGGACACCGGGGCCGTCGCCCCCGTCCGCTTCCAGTCCACGTGGGTGGCCGGAATCTCCTCCAGGAAGCGGGACGGCGGGTTGTACGACGGCTGCCCCCAGGCGCTGCGCATCGCCGACCGCGTGAGGTACAGCCGCTCCCGCGCGCGGGTGATGCCCACGTAGGCCAGGCGCCGCTCCTCCTCCAGCTCCTTGGTCTGGCCGAGGGCGCGCATGTGCGGGAAGACGCCGTCCTCCATGCCGGTCAGGAAGACGACCGGGAACTCCAGGCCCTTGGCGGTGTGCAGGGTCATCAGGGTGATGACGCCGTCGCCGTCCTCCTCGTCGGGGATCTGGTCGGAGTCGGCGACCAGGGCGACCTGCTCCAGGAAGTCGGCGAGCGTGGCGCTCTCGCCCTCGCCGCGCTCCTGCTCGAACTCCAGGGCCACGGCCGCGAGTTCCTGCAGGTTCTCGATGCGGGTCTCGTCCTGCGGGTCGGTCGAGGCCTGCAACTCGGCCAGGTAGCCGGTGCGTTCGAGTATGGCCTCCAGGACGGTGGCCGGTCCGGCGCCGGACTCCACGATGGTGCGCAGGTCCTCCATCAGCGTGTTGAACCGCTTGACCGCGTTGGCGGAGCGCGCGGCCATGCCGTACGCCTCGTCGACGCGCTTGAGCGCCTGCGGGAAGCTGATCTTCTCGCGCTGGGCGAGGGCGTCGATCATCGCCTCCGCCCGCTCGCCGATGCCCCGCTTGGGCACGTTGAGGATGCGGCGCAGCGGCACCGAGTCCTCGGGGTTGGCGAGGACCCGCAGGTAGGCCAGGACGTCCCGGACCTCCTTGCGCTCGTAGAAGCGGACGCCGCCGACGACCTTGTAGGGCAGGCCGACGCGGATGAAGACCTCTTCGAAGACACGGGACTGGGCGTTGGTGCGGTAGAACACGGCGACGTCGCCGGCCTTGGCCTCGCCCGCGTCGACCAGGCGGTCTATCTCGTCCGCGACGAACTGGGCCTCGTCGTGCTCGGTGTCCGCGACGTAGCCGGTGATCCGCGCGCCCTGGCCGGCGTTGGTCCACAGGTTCTTCGGGCGGCGCGACTCGTTGCGCTCGATGACCGCGTTGGCGGCGGACAGGATGGTCTGCGTGGAGCGGTAGTTCTGCTCCAGCAGGATCGTCGTCGCGTCCGGGTAGTCCTCCTCGAACTGGAGGATGTTGCGGATCGTCGCACCCCGGAAGGCGTAGATCGACTGGTCCGCGTCACCCACGACGCACAGCTCGGCGGGCGGGAGGTCGTGCTCGCCGGGCGGGGTGTCCCCGCCGTGTTCTCCGGTGCCGACGAGTTCCCGTACGAGCGCGTACTGGGCGTGGTTGGTGTCCTGGTACTCGTCGACCAGGACGTGCCGGAAACGGCGGCGGTAGTGCTCCGCGACGTCGGGGAAGGCGCGCAGCAGGTTGACCGTCGTCATGATCAGGTCGTCGAAGTCCAGCGCGTTGGCCTCGCGCAGCCGCGACTGGTAGAGCGCGTAGGCCTGGGCGAGGGTCTTCTCGAAGCCGTCGGCGGCCTGGGCGGCGAAGTCCTCCTCGTCGATCAGCTCGTTCTTCAGGTTGCTGATCTTGGCGCTGAAGGACTTCGGCGGGAAGCGTTTGGGGTCGAGGTCCAGGTCGCGACAGACCAGGGCCATCAGGCGCTTGCTGTCGGCGGCGTCGTAGATCGAGAAGCTGGAGGTGAAGCCGAGCTTCTTGCTCTCGCGGCGCAGGATGCGCACGCACGCGCTGTGGAAGGTCATCACCCACATCGCGTTCGCGCGCGGGCCGACGAGCTGCTCGACGCGCTCCTTCATCTCGCCCGCGGCCTTGTTGGTGAACGTGATCGCGAGGATCTGACCCGGATGCACGTTGCGCTCGGCGAGCAGATGGGCGATGCGGTGGGTGAGCACACGGGTCTTGCCGGACCCGGCGCCGGCCACGATGAGCAGCGGGGAGCCGGCGTGCACGACCGCGGCGCGCTGGTTCTCGTTCAGCCCCTCCAGCAGCGCCGCCGAGTCGATCGCCGGGCGCGGCGCGCCGTCGCGGTAGTACGCGTCCCGGTCCGGCGGCACGTCGAACTTCCCGCCGAACAGATCGTCCGGAATCGGCTCCGGAGCGTGATCGTCCTCGGGCGGAGGCGGGGGCTCCTCCTCGCGCCCGCGGGGGGGCTGGAGGTCCGCCAGGAAGCTGTCGTCAAAGAGGCTGCTCATCGCTCTCCGAGTCTAGGGCGCCCGACTGACAACCGGTCCCCGTCCCCGGAACACGGCCGGTTCACCGGAGAGGCCGTCTTCGCGCGGAGGCTGTCGTACTTCGCGCGGAGGGCGTCGTTCCACTCCTCACCCTGCGGAAGCGCCTGGTCACGTGCGCGTGAATCCGCCCTCAGGTCACGGAAATGTATCGGACATACCGCACACCAACCTTCACAGGAGACACACGAGTTGGCTAGGTTTCCGTCAGGCCGCGCGCTCCCTCTCCGGTGAACCTCGCCGGGTCGAGCGGCCTCCGCCGAGTCCGGTGCACCCGCACGGTGCCCGGAGCCGGGGACCCACCGATCCTGGGGTGAATCGGCCGACTCCCGCCCGGGACGACGCCGTAGGGCAACCCTTCCGAAGCATCCGCCCGAACCCGACAGCTAACCCGGTAGGCGGCACGTTGGAAGGAGTCGCCTCCCTTGGCGTCGCACCGCAAGCCGCGCCCCGCCGGGACCCAGGGCGCGGGCATCCGCACCCCCGCCCTCGCCACCGCCGCACTGACCTCGGTGGCCCTGCTCCCCCAGACCGCCGAGGCCGCCCCCGCCACCGGGCACGGCCGGCCCACCCTGGAGGAGATCGAGAAGAAGATCGACGATCTCTACCGCCGGGCGGAGTCGGCGACGGAGAAGGAGGCGGAGGAGACCGCGGGCAGGCAGCGCGGGCGGGCAGGTGTCCTCCGGGAGGAGGTCACCCGGCGCGCGGGCCGGCTCGGCAGACCGCGCGACGAGCCCGACGCGCTCCCGGAGGCCGCGCACGACTACTTCGACCCGAGCCGGGTGATGGACCGGCTCGCCTCCCGCGTGAAGAGCGCGGTCGAGCGCCAGCAGGCCACCAGGGGCCCGCGGACTGCCGTACGGGCCGCCCCGAACCGGGCCGCTGACGGTGCTGACGGTGTTTCCGGCCCTGCTCCGGCCCCGGCACCCGCCCGGGCTCCCCTGCCGTCGCAACGCCGGGCCGCCGCGGGGCCGCAGCCCCAGGCCGCGGCTGGGATGCGCCCCATGGCCACGACGGAGGCGCCGCTCCACGCCCCGCCCGCGGCACAGCCCACGATCCTGGCCGAGGCACAGCCCCACACGCCGGTCACGGCGCGGCTCATGGCCCCGGCCGAGGCACAGCCCCACACCCCAGCGACGGCGCGCATGGCCCCCGCCGAATCGGAACACCGCATCACGACCACGGCGCGCATGGCCCCCGCCGAGACGGAACACCGCATCCCGAGCGCGGTGCGCATGGCCCCGGTCGAGGCGGAACACCGCGCTCCGGGCTCGGCCGTGCACCGGATGCCGGCCGCGTCGCCCGTCGGGACGCGGGCCGAGTCGCCGTCCGACCCGAGGGCCGCGAAGGCCGCCGTCCAGAAAAAGCTCGCCACCGCGCGCGTGCTGCTGTCTCAGCTGACGGCGCCGGAGAAGCCACGCACCGCCGCCGTCCAGCGAAGCGGGCAGCGGGAGGCCGCGGCGATGGGTGCGGCGGTGAGTCCGGCGGCAGGCTCCTCGAGCGTCACCCGGGCCGAGAAGGCCGTCGCCTTCGCCCGCGCCCAGATCGGCAAGCCGTGCGTGTGGGGCGCCAGCGGCCCCGGCTCCTACGACTGCTCGGGCCTGACCCAGGCCGCGTGGAAGTCCGCCGGCGTCTCCCTGCCGCGCAGCACCTGCGACCAGGCCGGCGCCGGCAGTGCGGTCCCGCTGGCCGAGGCCCGCCCCGGCGATCTGATCTTCTTCCACGACGACCTCGGGCACGTCGGCCTCTGCACCGGCGACGGCATGATGATCCACGCCCCCGGCCCGGGCGCGTACGTCCGCGAGGAGTCCGTCCACCACGGCGGCGACTCGGTCGTCCGCAGCGTGGTGCGGCCGGCCTGAGCGAGCGGGCGCCGCCCGGGGTCTCTCCCGGGATGCGGGTGTTTTTCGCCCCCACGCGCGCGTGCCCCGCGCCCCGGGCTCCGTGCCACTGCCTAGCATCGGGCGCATGCCCGGCATCCCAGGTCTGCGTGCGTGGTGGGCGGACCGGCCACCGGCCGCCGGTGCCGCCGTGATGGCGACCGGCATCGTGTCGGTCAGCCTGCATCTGGCGGGCTACGAGACGGTCTCCCGGGCGGCGCTGGCACTGACGGTGGTCGGCTGGATCGCGCTGGGCGCCGACTTCGTGCTGCGTCTGGCCGTCGACCGGCGGCGCTGGGTGGACGATGCCCGGAGCCCCGGGTCGCTCACCGCCGTCGCCGCGACCGCCGTCCTGGGCACGAGGCTGTCGGCGCTCGGACAGCAGACCCTGGCCGAGGCGCTGCTGGCGCTCGCGGCGCTGCTCTGGCCGGTGCTGCTCCTGCTCGTCGTACGGCACTGGGGGCGGCGCATGCCCGGCGCGGTGTTCCTGGGTTGTGTGGCCACACAGGGGCCGGCCGTACTGGCGGCCACGCTGGCCGCGGCCACGCGCACACCGTGGCTCGCGCACACGGCCCTCGTGGTGTTCTGGCTGGGTCTGGTGCTCTACGCCGTCGCGCTGGCCCGCTTCGACGCGCGACAGGTGCTGGTGGGCGCCGGGGACCACTGGATCGCGGGCGGGGCGCTCGCCATCTCGGCGCTGGCCGGCGCCAGACTGCTCGTGGCCGGGGATGCCGGCATGTACCTCTGGGACGGCGACGACCGTCACGTGCTGCGCGTCGTGACGGTCGCGCTGCTCGTCCTGGACCTGGCCTGGTGTCTGGTCCTGCTGGCCGCCGAGGTCGCACGGCCGCGGCTCGGCTACGACCTGCGCCGGTGGTCGATGGTCTTCCCGCTGGGGATGACGGCGGCGGCGACGCTGTCCGTCGCGACCGCCGTGGGCGTCCCGTGGCTCCACGGGCCGGGACGCGTGCTGACCTGGGTGGCGGTGGGGGCGTGGCTGTGGGTCGCCGCCGGTGCGCTCGGCGCCCACGCCGGGGCGGTCAAGGGGGCGACGAGCGTCAGGTCCACAGCACGGCGATGAACACGTTCACCGCGGTCAGCGCCCCGACCAGCCCGAACTGCGCCTTGTCGACGCGCTCCTCGTCGCGCTTGACGTAGACCAGGCCGAGGATCACGATCAGCAGCGCCAGCTTCAGGCCGATCTTGATCGTGTTGACGTGGTGGTCGCCGGCCTCGTTGAGCCCGACCAGGACCACGCCGGTGACCAGCATGGTCAGTGCGCCGTGCAGCATTGCGGGGACGAAGCGGGCCGTGCCCTGGCCCATCGCCTTCATCTGGGTGAGGAAACCGCCGAGCAGCGCGGCGATGCCGAGGATGTGCAGGCCGACGAAGAGATGGATGAGTACGTCCATGGGGCCGGAGCCTAATTCGTCGCCCACAGCCCTGGAGACGGCAGGGTGCCGTTCCCGGGACCTTGGCGTGGTGGAGCCGCGGCACCGGGCCGTGGCCGCCGGCCGGCGCACGGCGACCCGTCAGCGCATGCCGGGACTCCCGCCACCGTCCCGGGGACGACGTCCGGGAGCCCCCAGCCGGGCCACCCTGAGGACGCCGACCGCGCTGGGGCCGGTCTTGCATATATGCGACCCATAGCACCCCACCGCTCCCGCCCGTCCCGCTTTCCGCGCTTCGGTCACCACGCTGCGTGAAGGGGACGACTCCGGACCGCGCAGGCGGTCACATACGGCCACGATCCGATCCGTCGGGCACCAGTTCCGTACACCGCGTTACCTGTCCGTCACCGTCGGGCCTAGCGTCCTCCCCCAGGTGACCGGCTCCCCACCGCCGCCCGGGCCAGGGGCGGCCGTCGGCCACCTCCGCCGAGAAAGGCCCGGCGGTGGCCCGTTCCCCCTGTGCGGGCCACCGCCGGGCGTACCGACCGCACCCGGTCGTACGAGTCGCACGGAAGGACGTGACCGCCCAGGTGGCAGCGCACCGCAAGCCCCGGCAACGCACGCTCAGCGGCCATACCGCCCGGGCGGCCGCCACCCTCGCCCTGGCGGGTGCGGCCACCGCGACGGGCTTCGACGGGACGGGCCACGCCGAGCCGCAGCTGACGCCGGGGCAGGTGAAGGCCAAGGTCGACCGGCTGTACCAGGAGGCCGAGACCGCCACGGAGAAGTACGACGGGGCCAAGGAGAAGGCGGACGCGGCGCAGCGGCGGCTGAACTCCCTGCGCGACGAGGCCGCCCGCAAGCAGCGGAAGCTCAACTCCGCCCGGGACGCGCTCGGTTCGATCGCGGCCGCGCAGTACCGCGACGGCGGCATCGACCCCGCCTGGCAGCTCGCCCTGTCCAGCGACCCGGACCGGTACCTGGACGACGCGCAGTTCGCGGAGCGGGCCGGCGACCGGCAGGCCGCCGCCGTGTCCCAGGTGCGCCGACAACTGCAGGACATCGAGCGGTTGCGCGGCGCCGCCCAGGCGGAGCTGAAGTCGCTGCGGTCACGACAGGACGAGCTGCGACGGCAGAAGAAGATCATCACCGGCAAGCTGAGCGAGGCCCGGCAGTTGCTGGCGCGGCTCAGCCCCGAGGAGCGCAGCCGGCTCACCGGTGCCGACCCGGGACGGGCCTCCCGGTCGGGCGCCGGCACCCGGCAGTCGCTGGCCGGATCCGTCGCCGCTCCGAACGCCCGCGCGGCGGCGGCCCTCGCCTACGCCTACGCCAAGCTGGGCAGCCCCTACGTGTGGGGCGCGACCGGCCCCGACGCCTTCGACTGCTCGGGCCTGGTCCAGGCCGCCTACCGCTCCGCCGGGATCTCCCTGCCCCGCACCACCTACGCCCAGATCGACGCCGGCCGGCGCGTCTCCCGCTCCGAGCTCGAGCCGGGCGACCTGGTGTTCTTCTACTCCGGCGTCAGCCATGTCGGCATCTACATCGGCAACGGCCGGATGATCCACGCCCCGAACCCCTCGGCACCGGTGCGCGTGGCACCGATCGACGAGATGCCGTTCGCGGGCGCGACCCGGGTGGCGTGAGGCCCCGCCCCCCGGGTGTCAGACCAGTCGGCGCGCGGTCGCCCAGCGGGTCAGCTCGTGCCGGTTGGACAGCTGGAGCTTGCGCAGTACCGCCGAGACATGGGACTCGACCGTCTTCACCGAGATGTACAGCTGCTTGGCGATCTCCTTGTAGGCGTAGCCGCGCGCGATCAGGCGCAGCACCTCGCGCTCGCGCTGGGTGAGGCGGTCCAGATCCTCGTCGACGGGCGGGGCGTCGGTGGAGGCGAAGGCGTCGAGCACGAACCCGGCCAGCCGCGGGGAGAACACCGCGTCGCCGTCCTGGACCCGGAAGATGGAGTCGACCAGGTCGGCCCCGGTGATGGTCTTGGTGACATAGCCGCGGGCGCCGCCGCGGATCACGCCGATCACGTCCTCCGCCGCGTCCGACACGGACAGCGCGAGGAAGCGGACGGGCCGCTCGGCGTCCGCCATCAACGCCGCGCACCGGCGCAGCACCTCCACCCCGCCGCCGCCGGGCAGATGAACGTCGAGCAGGACCACCTCGGGCCGGGTCGCGGTGATGACCGTGACCGCCTGGTCGACGTCCGCGGCCTCGCCGACCACCTCGACGCCGGTCTCCGCGGTCTGGCCGATCTCCGCCTGGACGCCGGTGCGGAACATCCGGTGGTCGTCCACGAGCACCACCCGTACGTGCCGCCCGGCCGCCTCCCCCGCTCCCGGCGTGCCGTTCGCCTCGGTCGCGTCGCTCATGCCGTCTTCTCCGCCCTCTCCATCTCCAGCTCGACCTCCGTGCCGCCGCCCGGCACCGCCCGCAGCCGGGCCGTACCGCCGTTGCGCTCCATACGGCCGATGATCGATTCTCTGACACCCATGCGGTCGGCGGGTATCGCGTCGAGGTCGAAGCCCGGACCGCGGTCGCGCACGGACACGAAGACCGTCCTCCCCTCGACTTCGGCGTAGACCTGTACGGCACCGCCCTCGCCACCGTACTTGGCCGCGTTCACCATCGCCTCGCGCGCGGCCTGCATCTGCGCCCCGGTTCTCTCGTCGAGCGCGCAGTCGCCCACGACGACGACCTCAATGGGTACACCGTGCTTGTCCTCGACCTCGGCGGCGTTGCGCCGCACCGCCTCGGCGACCGTGTCCGGCTCGTCGGCCTCGTCCTTGCCGGTGCCCTCCGGCTTGTACAGCCAGGTGCGCAGGTCCCGCTCCTGGGCGCGGGCGAGGCGGCGGACCTCGCTCGCGTTGTCGGCGTTGCGCTGGATCAGGGTGAGGGTGTGCAGCACGGAGTCGTGGACGTGCGCGGCGACCTCGGCTCGCTCCTGGGCGCGGATGCGCATCAGGCGCTCCTCGGACAGGTCCTGGGTCATCCGGACCAGATAGGGACCTGCGAGCAGCGTGATACCGACGAGGACGGCGAGCGCCGCCTGCAGGACGGCGCCGAGGTGGGCGGCCGAGCCCTGCAGGACGAAAATGGCCGAGACGCCGGCCGTGACCAGCACGACACCGCCGGCCGCCCGCAGCAGGGTCAGGGTGCGGCGCCGGCGGCCCACCTCGACCCAGCGGGCCCGGCGGGCGTTGTCCGCCTGGCGCCAGACGAGGGCGACGCCGGCCGCGACGAGCACGGCGGGCACCAGATACGCCTTGGCCGCGCTGGTCAGGTTGACGCTGCCCACGAAGACCATGGACACGATGACCATGAGGAGCAGGGCGACGATCTGCCCGCGGTCCGGTTTGCGGGTCACGAGTCGGCGGCGACCGCCCGGCGCGGTCTCCGTGGCGACCAGCGGCGGCTTGTGATCGCCGACGCCACCGACGCCGAGCGGGACGAAGAACCAGAACGCCGCGTACAGCAGCGCGCCGAGTCCGTTGGCCATGAACAGGCCGACGAACGCGAGCCGGACCCAGATGACGGGCAGCCCGAGATGCCCGGCGAGACCCCGCGCCACCCCGCCGAGCCAGCGTCCGTCGCTGCTGCGGTAGAGCTTGCGCGGCGGCCGCGGGTCGTCGAGGGGCGCGCTTGCGGCTTCCGGCATGGCATCGATGGTCACACGGGCCGCGGGCCGGGGCATCAGGGTCGGGCCCGGAGACTCCCCTGATCTTCCGCGGGGCCCGTCGGCCGGACCGGCTCCCGGCCCGGTGCGTGCCGGTCTGTGCCCATCCGTGCCGCTCGAACGGTTCCCCGGCCCGCGTCAGGGCCGATTTCAGGGTTCGCCCAGGGTCGTCCCGACTGCCGTCGCGGCGGCCCGCCCGTCACCATGGACGCATGACGGATCACGAGCACGCCGCGACGGGTCCGGGACCCGGCCCCGGCCCGCGCCCGGACCCGGGCGCCGGGCCGCCGGATGCCGCGCCCGCCGCGACGGGAGGGACGAGAGCGGCCGGCGACGCCACCGACCCCCGCGCCGGAGGCACCGACGGCCCCCGAAGCACCGGCGGCCCTCGCGCGGACGCGGACGCAGGTGCAGGCGCCGGCACCCGCGCCGACGGGCAGGAGCAGGAGCCGGACACCGCCGCGGCCCCCGACCGGTTCCGGCGCGACCGCCGGCACAAGATGATCGCGGGCGTGTGCGCGGGGCTCGGGCGGCAGACCGACATGGATCCGGTGATCTTCCGGATCACCCTGGCCGTGCTGTCCGCGACCGGAGGCATCGGCCTCCTGTTCTACGGCTTCGTCTGGCTGCTGGTGCCGTACGAGGACGACGAGGAGAACGAGGTACGCAAGCTCCTGACCGGCCGGGTCGACGGCGAGGCGCTGGCCGCCGTGCTGTTCGCGCTGGTCGGCTGCGGAATCCTGCTCACCATGCTGAGGAACGGCGCGGTGCTGGCCTTCGCCGTGGTGCTCTCCCTGCTGCTCGCGGGCGCCGGGTACTGGTCGAGACACCGGGGTGCCCCCGACCCCGACCCGCTGGCCGCGCAGGCCGCCGCCGACGCCCCGCCGGAGGCGCAGGCGCCGCCGGTCGTCACCACCTACCCGTCCTGGTGGCGGGACCCGATCGTCAAGGACGGCACCCACGTCGGCGGGACGGGCTATCTGTGGGGGCCCGGCGACGCGCACGAGCGGGACCTCCTCTCGGCCGTGGACGTCCGCCTGGCCACCCCGTGGACCCACCCCGGTTCCGCGCGGGCGCCGCAACCCGCGCCCCCGAGGCCGCGCGGGCCGCGCTGGATCGGCGGCTGGGTGTTCCTGCTGGCGCTGCTGGCGGGCGGCCTGGGCACCGGGCTGACCTGGCACACGCATCCGCTGGGCAGCAGCCTGCAGGCCGGCCTCGCCTGCACGCTGGCCGTCTTCGGCCTGGGCCTCGCGGTCAGCGCCTTCCTGGGCCGTACCGGCGCCGGGACGGTGTTCCTGGCGATCGTCACGGCGGCGCTGCTGGCCGGGGCGACGGCCGTGCCCCGGGACATCACCACCCACTGGAGGGACACGGCCTGGACACCGGCCGCGACGGCGGACGTGAGACCCAGGTACGAGCTGGGGACCGGGCGCGGCACGCTCGACCTCAGCCGGGTGCGCCCGGGCAAGGGGCGGACGGTCGCCACGGACGCCCACGTCGGTGCGGGGCAGTTGAAGGTGATCGTGCCGGCCGATGCCACGGTGCGCATGAACATAGCCGTCGGCCTGGGCGACATCCGGCTGCCGGGGCAGGGCGGGCCTGACGAGCAAAACGGGAAGGACGTGGACGTGCAGCCGGGCAGGCACAAGGACGTGACACTGGCGCCGGTCAAGGGCGGCAAGGAGACCGGCACCCTGGACCTCACGCTCGGTGTCGGTGTGGGAGAGGTGGAGGTCAGCCGTGCTGCGTCATGAGTTCCAGCCCGGGAAGCTGGTCGCGGGGCTGTTCCTCACCGCCACCGGCGCCGTGTTCGCCGGGGACGCGGCAGGGCTGTGGGACACGCCGTGGTTCGCCGTTGTCCCGTTGGTGGTGGGCGGCCTGTGCCTGGCCGGCCTCACGGCCACCGTCACCCGGCGCATACGCGCACGGGGCGGCGGCGCGAGGAGTTAGCGGAAGCCGAGGGGTCAGTGGAAGCCACCGGCGCGCTGCCGTCGGTGGGCACGCCAGGCCGCATCCACGGAGAGGTAGGGGGCGCCCGCGAGGATCAGTGGCAGCCAGGCCATCAGGTAGGCGAGGTCGTTGCCGTAGTAGTAGGGGGTGGTCGCCCAGCTCACGGTCAGCCACAGGCTGAGTGAGATCAGCGCCCCGCCGAGAGCGGCCAGCCGGCCGAGCAGCCCCAGCAGGGTGGCGATGCCGACGGCCAGCTCCCCGAAGGCGATGGCGTAGCCGAAGCCGACCGGGCTCTTCAGGGCCATGTCGATCAGGGCGGGCACCGCGGCGGAGCCGCGGGCCGAGCGCATGGTCTCGCCGATCGAGCCCGCGCCGGCGGCCTTCATGAACGCGCTGTCGGTGAGTTTGTCCAGGCCGGCGTAGATGAAGGTGACCCCGAGGAAGATGCGCAGCGGCAGCAGCGCGTAGTGGGTGGCGGTGTCCCGCCAGTCGCGGCGGCCGCTCATTCGGGTGATCTGCGTTTCCGTCCGGATACCATGAGTCATCGCTGTCAGCCGCCTCTCACCGCCGTGGCCTGTGGCCCCTTTTTGACGATACGTATGACAGGGAGAGACAGTTCAATCCTCACCCGAGATTTTTCCCGGTTTTCGTACCCCCGTGCGGATTACGGCGTGCGGCGGCCCCCCGTCGCCCCGTCCGGGACGACGACCGTGCACTACTCCGTGACCTGCACCGTGTACCGGTTGGTGGGCACGCCCGCCGCCGTCACCACCTGGACCTCCACCGCGCCGGGCTCCACGTCGGCCGGCACGGGCACGGTGAGGACGCCGTCCGTGGGGTTGCGGAAGCCGCCGGTGACGGGGACCAGCGGCACGTGGACGTCGACCGCGCCGATGCGGACGACCGTGCGGGACAGCCACTCGGCGGCCTGCGCGCCGGGCGGCACAAAGCCGGTGCCGCGGATCTCGATGTCGTCGCCGGTGCGGATCGGCCCGTCCAGATCGCCGATGTCGCGGGCGCGGACCACGGAGAGGATGGCGGGGCGGCCGCCCTCGGCGTACTTGCCGGCCAGGTAGGTCGCGGCCGAGATCAGCACGACGACCGCGAGCCCCCAGGGCAGGTCGGGCAGTTGGTCGGGGCGGCGCGCGAGGCGTACGGCGGCGAACGCCAGGGCGACGGCGCTGATGGCGACGTACTGGATGTCGGCGAAGGCGCCCCGGCCGGAGTCGTCGGTGAGCAGGTCGGCGACGCGCGGCCGGTGGGCCGGCACCTTCTGCAGCCGCTGGGCGAGGATGCGCACGCTCACCACCCGGCGGACCAGCACGGCGATGCCGCACACCACGGCGAGGACGGTCACCACGCCCGCCCCGCGCGCCAGACCGAGGCCCGAGATCAGCGCGTCCCGCTCGGCATGGCCGGAGGCGGCGGCCAGCCGGACCGCCAGCAGCAGGACGGCGTAGCCGAGGAACAGCACCCAGCCGGCGGCGACGGTACGGGAGGTGGACATCCGCTGGTCCTCGCCGATCACCGGGGCGAGCGCCCCGCCGCGCTCCCGGTGGAACCGGCAGGCGGCGGTCAGCGCACCGGCGACGACGAGCGCGGCGAGCAGGCCGGCGGTGCGGGCGGCGGTCCAGCCGGCGCCGATCGCGGTGAGCGCCTCGGCGAGCAGCAGCACGACGACGGCGCCCCACACCCCGTACAGGGTCCGCAGCCACAGCCGGGCGAGCCACACCTCGCCCTCGGCGCGGCCGCGTTCGGCGACGGCCTCCGCCCGCTGGGTCAGTTCCTCGGAGACCCACTGGCGCGACGCCGAGGCCGAGTGCGCCACGGCCGCCGGCAGCCCCTGCCCGGCCGCGAACTCGTCGCGCCGGCGCAGGAACGCGGCGACGGCCCGCCGGTGCCCCTCCCGGGCGCCGTGCGGGCAGTCCCCGCAGGCGCAGCCGCCCTCGTGGTCCCCCTCGGCACCCGTGCCCCCTCTCGCCTCCTGCACCGCCACGCCCGAGCCCGCCTTCCACGACATCGCGGCACGGCCGCCGGCCCGTCGGTGAGCCGTCCCCTCGCCGTGCAACTGCCCTGTGTCGACTGCGAATTGTGCCGTACGGCGGGCGGTCCGATGCGGCCGGTCCGGGTCACGGCGGGTGAAGTACGGGCCGCCGTGTTGACCCGGCTGGGAGAATTTCCCCATGGCCGAGATCATCCAGCGGGACGGGACCTGGGCCTTCGACGGGAGCACGATCCGGATCACCCCCGGGCTGCACCGCTCCGTGCCGCTGCTCCGGCAGACGTACGGGGAGATCTCCGTGCCCCTGGAGGCCGTCTCGGGGGTCGGCTACGAACCCGAGCGCAGGCGCGGCCGGCTGCGGCTGCGGCTGCGGGAGGGCGCCGACCCGCTGCTGCAGGCCACGGGCGGCCGGCTGCCGGACGCGGCCGATCCCTACCGGCTGGCGGTGGACGCGGACCGCGGCGGGGTCGCGGAGTACGTCGCCGAGGAGATCCGGCAGGCGCTGCTCCTCGACCAGGTGCCCAAGGAGGCCACGAGCGGCTATCTGCTGCCGGGCCCGCCGGTGCCGGTGTCGGTGCGGTCCTCCGACGGCACGGTCTCCTTCGACGGCGCGCAGGTCCGCATCGACTGGGCCGACACCTCCGACCGGGTCAAGCGCGCGACCGGCCCGCGGATCATCGGGCTCGGCGATGTGGTGCAGGTGGAGTGGCTGCCCAACTCCGGTCACGAGGACGGCTTCCTGCGGTTCGTGACCCGGGAGACGGTGTTCTCCAAGCTGCCTCCCGAGCGGGACCCCTACGCCCTGGACCTGTGGGGCAGTGTGCGGCGCGACCTGCTGACCGCGCTGGTCGCGGCGGCGGTCACCGCCCGGCTGCCGCATCCCTCCACGCGCACGGGCGACCGGGTCCGGCAGCGGACCGCCCGGCCGGCGCAGGCCGACCACCACGACGTACTGCTGCGCCGGCTGCGCGAGCTGGGGGAGCTGCACCGGGACGGGGTGCTCACGGACGAGGAGTTCGCGATGACCAAGGCGGCGGTGCTCAGGGGATTCAGCTGAGCAGGTCCGGCTCGCTGCGGCTGATGTCCTGCCACAGCGGCTGGTAGTTGATCCAGGCCACCAGGTCGCCGCCGAGCTGCTCGCGGGTGGCGACGGCGAGCTTGTGGTCGATCAGCACCGGGCGGCCGGCCGCCCGCGCCAGCAGCTGCACCTGGCAGGACCGCTCCATGGACAGGAACCACCAGGCCGCCGCGTCCACCGAGTCCCCGACGGTGAGCAGCCCGTGGTTGCGCAGCACGAGCGCCTTGCGGGAGCCGAGGGCGGCGGCGATCCGGCGGCCCTCCTCGGCGTCGACGGCGACGCCGCTGTAGGCGTCGTAGAGCGCCACGTCCTCGTAGAAGGCGCAGCTCTCCTGGGTGATGGGTTCGATCAGCTCGCCGAGCGCGGCGAGGGCGCGGCCGTGCACGGAGTGGCAGTGGGCCACGGCGACGACGTCCGGGCGGGCGGCGTGGACCTGGGCGTGCACGGTGAAGGCGGCCTGGTTGACGTGGTAGCGGCCCTCGACGACCTGCCCGTCCTGGTTGACCAGGACGAGGTCGCCCACGGTGACGTGCTTGAACGGCATGCCGAACGGGTTGACCCAGAAGCAGTCGGTGAACTCCGGGTCGCGGGCGGTGATGTGCCCGGAGACGCCGTCCTCGAACCCGTTCCGCCCGAAGATCCGCAAAGCGCCGGCGAGCCGTTCCTTGCGGTGCCGGCGCTCGCCGTCGACCGAGTCGTGCATCGGCGGCATGGCGAACTGCAGCTGGTCGGTGGGCAGCGGCATCGGCGGGGTGGGCCCGGTCATAGGTCCTCCAGCGCTGGTGGTGCGGTACGGCCGGGAAGTTACCGCCGGTCGGCGCAAAAGGGCAGAGGTGTTCTGTAAAGATGGCGCGCAGGCTGGAAAGGCGACAGAAGATGTCGGGATTGGGCGGAACAGTGGCCGGCATGAACTGGGATGCCTTCACCGCGGCCGAACCCGCATTCGCCAGGATCGTCGAACAGCGCTTCGGCGCCTTCCGCCACCACGTTCTCGCCACCCTGCGCAGGGACGGCTCCCCGCGCACCTCCGGGCTGGAGGCGGACTTCCGCGGCGGCGAGCTCTGGCTCGGCATGATGCCGGACTCGCTCAAGGCCCGCGACCTGCTGCGCGACCCGCGCTTCTCGCTGCAGGCCAACCCGGGCGAGGGCACCGGCATGGCCGGCGGCGACGTACGGATCGGCGGGCGGGCGTACGAGGTCCCGGAGGGCGCGGCCAAGGCCGCGTACGCGGAAGAGGTGGAACCGCCGCAGCCGTTCCACCTCTTCCGCACCGAGCTGACGGAGGTCGTACGGACCCACGTCGAGGACGACACCTATCTGGTCGTCGAGGTCTGGCAGCCCGGTCGGCGCCTGCGCACCATCAGGCGCAGGTAGGGATCACTCCCGGATCACTCCCACTCGATGGTGCCCGGCGGCTTCGAGGTCACGTCGAGGACGACCCGGTTGACGTCCCGCACCTCATTGGTGATGCGGGTCGAGATGCGGGCGAGGACGTCGTAGGGCAGCCGGGACCAGTCGGCGGTCATCGCGTCCTCGGAGGACACCGGGCGCAGCACGACGGGGTGGCCGTAGGTGCGGCCGTCGCCCTGGACGCCGACGGAGCGCACGTCGGCGAGCAGCACCACCGGGCACTGCCAGATGTCGCGGTCGAGGCCGGCCGCGGTCAGTTCCTCGCGGGCGATGGCGTCGGCCTCGCGCAGCAGGTCCAGGCGCTCCTTGGTGACCTCGCCGACGATGCGGATGCCGAGGCCGGGGCCGGGGAACGGCTGGCGCTGGACGATCTCCTCCGGCAGGCCCAGCTCCTGGCCGACCATGCGGACCTCGTCCTTGAACAGCTTGCGCAGCGGCTCGATCAGCTTGAACTCGAGGTCCTCGGGCAGGCCGCCGACGTTGTGGTGCGACTTGATGTTGGCGGTGCCGGTGCCGCCGCCGGACTCGACGACGTCCGGGTAGAGCGTGCCCTGGACCAGGAACTCCACGGCCGGGCCCTCGTCCGCGATGATCTCGGCCTGGGCCTGCTCGAAGACCCGGATGAACTCGCGGCCGATGATCTTCCGCTTCTCCTCGGGGTCGCTGACCCCGGCGAGCGCCTTCAGGAAGCGCTCCTCGGCGTCGACGACCTTCAGCTGCACGCCGGTGGCCGCGACGAAGTCCTTCTCGACCTGCTCGGTCTCGCCCTTGCGCATCAGGCCGTGGTCGACGTACACGCAGGTCAGCTGGGATCCGATGGCCTTCTGCACCAGGGCGGCGGCCACCGCGGAGTCGACGCCGCCGGACAGGCCGCAGATGGCGCGCTTGTCGCCGACCAGCGCGCGGATGGCCTCGACCTGCTCCTCGATGACGTTGCCCGTGGTCCAGTTCGGCTCCAGGCCGGCGCCGCGGTACAGGAAGTGCTCCAGCACCTGCTGGCCGTGCGTGGAGTGCATGACCTCGGGGTGGTACTGGACGCCGTAGAGCTTCTTGTCGTCGTTCTCGAAGGCGGCGACCGGGACGACGTCCGTGGAGGCCGTGACGGTGAAGCCCTCGGGGGCGGCGGAGCAGGCGTCGCCGTGCGACATCCACACCGACTGCTCGGCCGGGGTGCCCTCGAAGAGGGTGGAGGACGCCTTGGAGACGTGCAGCGGCGTACGGCCGTACTCGCGGGCGCCGCTGTTGTCCACGGTGCCGCCGAGGACCTGGGCCATCAGCTGGAAGCCGTAGCACATGCCGAAGACGGGGACGCCGGACTCGAAGAGCTCGCGGTCGAGGCGGGGCGCGCCCTCCTCGTACACCGACGAGGGGCCGCCGGAGAGGATGATCGCCGCGGGGTTCTTGGCGAGCATCTCCCGGACCGGCATGGTGCTCGGCACGATCTCGCTGTAGACCCGCGCCTCGCGGACACGACGGGCGATGAGCTGGGCGTACTGCGCGCCGAAGTCGACGACCAGGACGGTGTCCGGATTGGCGGCGGTGGAAGTCGCTGATGACACGGGGGGGCCTTCTGGTGGTCGGGCGGGGGCCTGTGCTACCGAGTCTAACGGCGCGGGCGGGGCGCCCTCCCCCGAAGCCCGCCGTGGCATACTGGGGGCATGCTCCAGCACGCGACCTCCGTCTTTACCTATGGCATCCGGCCCGCCGGCTGCCATGGTCGTGCTGCTTGAGCCAACGCCAAGCGACTTCCCAGGCGCCCCGGGCCGACAAGGCCCGGGGCGCCTGTCGTTTCCCGGGTCCTGTCGCTTCGGGGCGTCCCTGAACCGTCACCGATCAGGAGCCCCGCACATGACCACCACCAGCACCCCGGAAGCGACCATCGCCGAGGCCCGCGAGCGCATCGACGCGCTCGACGACCGGATCATCGGTCTCGTCCAGGAGCGGATGGCCGTCTCCGCCGTGGTCCAGCAGACCCGTATCGCCGCCGGCGGCCGGCGGGTCAGCCTGTCCCGCGAGATGGAGATCCTCGGGCGCTACCGCGACGCGCTCGGCAAGCCCGGCACCGCCCTCGGCATGACCCTGCTCGACCTGTGCCGGGGTCGCATCTGAGTTCGGCCCCGCTCTCACCCGTACGGCGCGTGACCGGCCCGCGCACGCCTCGTTGAGCGGGGTGTCCGTGCCAGCCAGGGGCGGGCCCGACAGAACCACGCGTGGCTCGCTGGAGCGATGAGGCGTACGGGTCGTGCCGTGCGCCGTGGGACCTCGCTCCAGGGAAGTGACCGGACGGCAGGGGACAGCAGCCCGGTCACCCAAGAGAACGGTCGGCTCCGGGGACGCCCGGGGCCGACCGGCGGAAAATTGCAAATATGCACCAGTGCCGGGTCAAACGGTTGCGGATGCCCTGCCCATCCAGCACGATGCGTACAAGCCAAGTCCCCTCGCAGGCAACGGCATTGCTGACCGCCGTGCGTCAGAGGCCGAGCCCACCCGAACCAGCGGCGCAACCCCCCGGCGCCGCCCCCGGCACCGGCGCTGCCCTGACGTCGGTGCTGACGAAAGGAAGGGCCCCGCGGCCTCACTCCCGCGGGGCCCTTCGCCGTGCCCCGGGCACATGACCGGCGTCATGCCGGAAGTTGCGTGAGCGCAAGCACAACCCTTTCCGCAGGCAACGGGTCTCCCTTACGCAACCACCGGCCACGCCCGCGCCCCACACGCGGAGGCCTCCGCCCCGCGCTGCGGCGCCGCAGCGCGCGACCCCTATGAGGTCTTCAAGATGAAGCTTCGCCGCGCCATGGTCACCGCGGCCGCGACGGCTGCCATGGCCCCGCTCGCCCTGCTCGCCGCCCCGGCCGCGTTCGCCGAGGACTCGCCGGGCACCTCCGTGAGCAGCCCCGCCACCGACGAGAGCACGCCCGCGGACGACACCGCCACCACGCCCGAGAACAGCGACACGACCTCACCGGAGACCACTGCCTCGGACTCGGCCTCCCCCTCCGACTCCGCCTCCGCCTCGGCTTCCGAGTCCGCCTCGGCCTCCGCTTCCGCCTCGCCGAGCGACAGCGCGAGCGCGTCGGCGTCGTCCTCGCCCACCGACAGCGCCACGCCGACCGCCGAGCCCAGCGACTGCCCGGTCGGCGACGACATGGTCGACCCCGACTCCCAACTGAGCATCTCCGTCTCGGGCCTGCCCGGCAAGATCGTCGCCGGCAGCGGCTGGCACACCTTCACGATGACGGCGGCCAACCACAGCGACCAGTCCCTCGGCACCGTCCAGTGGCTCGCGACCGTGGACAACTACGCGATGAGCGACGACGAGAAGGACTGGCTGAGCACCTACGCCAAGCTCGAGTACTTCGACCCGCAGACGAAGGCCTGGCAGTCCATGGCCGACGAGGTCGGCAACGGCCTCTACTTCGGCGAGACGTCGCTCGGCCCGAAGGAGACGGTCGCCATCAAGCTGCGCGTCGACATCACCGCCAAGGCCCCCGCGGGCGACGGCTTCAGCATGGGCATCGGCGGGTACGTCGACGAGGAGAAGAACTGCGTGCACAGCGCGTTCGGCTTCTACGAGTTCACCGTGCTCAAGCCCGGCAGCAGCAACCCGGACCCGGGCGAGGCCAAGCCGGGCAAGGGCACGAAGCCGGCCGGCGGCAAGGAGCCGCAGGGCGGCGCCACCGAACTGGAGCCCACCGGCTCCCTCGCGCACACCGGCTCCTCCTCGGCGCTGCCGGTGATCGGGCTGGTCGGCGGTGCGGCCGTCGTCGTCGGCGCCGGTGCCGTGTTCGTCGTGCGTCGCCGCAACGGCTCCGGTTCGGGCGCGGCCGCATAACGTGGCCCACGTCACACACGATTCCGGCCGGGTCGGGGCAACCCTTCGCGGTCCTCGCTGATCAAACCTGCTGCCGGATCAACAAGCAGTGAGAGGGACCTGCCTTCGGAGGGGGAGGCAGGTCCCTCTTCACTGTCTCGGGGCCAGGGACGCCTCGGCATCCCCGGCCGCAGGGCCGCTCAGTTCTTCGGCGGGACCGTCGGTATCCCGAGGAACGGCAGCCGCAGCGCGCCGAACGCCTCGGCCGGGACCACCGGGGCCTGCGGCTCCACCGGCTTCAGCCGCTCGTACGCCGCACCCGGCGCCGGCCGCGGGTCCTCCTCCCCCTTGTTCGGCCAGAAGGACATCGCCCGCTCGGCCTGCGCCGTGATGGTCAGCGACGGGTTGACGCCCAGGTTCGCCGAGACCGCGGCGCCGTCGACGACCGAGATGCCCGGGTGGCCGTAGAGCCGGTGGTACGGGTCGATCACGCCCGTCTCGGCGGAGTCGCCGATGGGGCAGCCGCCGAGGAAGTGCGCGGTGAGCGGGGTGCCCATCAGCTCACCGACGTTGCTGCCGGGGAAGCCGTTGATCTCGGCGGCGAGCGCGGAGGCGGCCTCCGTGGCGGCCCTGATCTGCTTGGGGTTCGGCGAGCCGTGCCCCTGACGGGCGGTGAGCAGGCCCTTGCCGACACCGCCCGGCTTCAGGTACGTCGTCAGCGAGTTGTCCAGCGACTGCATGACCAGCCCGATGATGGTCCGCTCCGACCAGCGCCGGTTCGACAGGGAGCGCAGGACGAGCAGGGGGTGCCGGGCCGCGTTCGCCAGCCAGGCCAGCGCCCGCGAGGAGCCCTCGGCGTACGGGACCTGGAGGATCGACAGGCCGCCCATCGAGTTGGATCCCTTGCCGTAGCGGACCGGCTCGATGTGGGTGTTCTCGTCGGGGTGGATGGAGGACGTGATGGCGACACCGCGCGTGAAGTCGGCCTTCGGCTCGCCGGTCGCCTTGCGGTAACGGCGGTTGTCGGTCTGCGCGCCGACCAGCGCCTCGGAGTTGGTCCGGGTCAGGTCGCCCAGCCGGTCCGACAGGTACGGCAGCTGGCCGCCCGCTTTCATGCGGTGCAGCAGGGTCTGCGTGCCGTAGGTGCCGGCCGCGAGGACGACCCTGCGCGCGGTGAGGACCCGGCCCTCGCCCTTCTTCTTCCGGTCCGTCGGCAGGGTCGCCACCGCGTACCCGCCACGGGAGTCGTCGGTGACGGACACCACCGTCGTCATGGGGTGGACGACCGCGCCGGCCTTCTCCGCGAGGTACAGGTAGTTCTCGTTGAGGGTGTTCTTCGCGCCGTGCCGGCAGCCGGTCATGCACTCGCCGCACTCGGTGCAGGCGTTGCGGGCGGGGCCGGCGCCACCGAAGTAGGGGTCGCTCACCTGCTCGCCGGGCCTGGCCCGCGCCGTGCCGTCGGCGTCCTTGCCGTCACCGAAGAAGACGCCCACCGGGGCGAGGTGGAAGGTGTCGCCGACGCCCATCCGCTCGGCCGCCGCCTTCAGGTGCACGTCGGAGGGGGTCATCGTGGGGTTGAGCCGCACGCCGAGCATGCGCTGGGCCTGGTCGTAGTACGGCTTCAGCTCCTCCTGCCAGTCGGTGATGTCCCGCCACTGCGGGTCCTCGAAGAACGGCTTCGGCGGCACGTAGAGCGTGTTGGCGTAGTTGAGCGAGCCGCCGCCGACCCCGGCGCCGGCCAGGACCATCACGTTGCCCAGCAGATGGATGCGCTGGATGCCGAACATGCCGAGCTTCGGGGCCCAGAGGTAGTTCCTCAGGTCCCAGGAGTTCTTGGGCAGGGTGTCGCGGGTGAAGCGGCGCCCCGCTTCCAGCACGCCCACCCGGTAGCCCTTCTCGGTCAGGCGCAGGGCGGACACCGAGCCGCCGAACCCCGAACCGACCACGATGACGTCGTAGTCGTACCCGTCCTCGTCCCGGGTCTGGACAGACTTCTCCTGCGACACGTGCTCTCCTCGTCGAGAACGGGTTTCAACGGGTGTTGACGGGTGTTGGCGAACGCCGCTCGAAGCGGACTAGCGGAACCGGAATGCCTTCATGACCCGAAGGCTCGTGCTCATGAAGCGGGCGTAGGCCTCGTCCGTCATGCCCAGGGAGGGCGCCATGGGCAGCAGCCGCTGCTGGGCGACGGTCTGGGCCTCGGTGTACTTGAGGATGCCCTCGGAGCCGTGGCGGCGGCCGAGGCCGGAGTCCTTCATGCCGCCCATCGGGGACTGGACGCTGCCGTAGGCGGGCGCGTAGCCCTCGTTCACGTTGACCGTGCCGGTGCGCAGGCGGGCGGCGACGTCCCGGCCGCGGCGGGCGTTCTGCGTCCAGACGGAGGCGTTGAGGCCGTACGGCGTGGCGTTGGCGCGCTCGACGGCCTCGTCGTCGGTCTTGAACCGGTAGACCGAGACGACCGGGCCGAAGGTCTCCTCCTCGCACACCGCCATGGACTCCTCGACGCCGTCGAGGATGGTGGGCTCGAAGTAGTAGGGGCCGATGTCGGGGCGGGCCACACCGCCCGCGACCACCTTCGCCCCCTTGGCGACGGCCTCCTGCACATGCCGCTCGACGGTCTTCAGCTGGCGCTCGCCGACCAGCGAGCCCATCTCGGCGCCGTAGGCGAGGGAGTTGCCGAGCCGCATGGCCTTGGTACGGGCGGCGAAGCGCTCCAGGAAGGCGTCGGCGACGGCCTCGTGGACGAACAGGCGCTCGATGGAGATGCAGAGCTGTCCGGCGGAGGAGAAGCAGGCGCGTACGGCGCCGGCGGCGGCCTTCTCGATGTCGGCGTCGTCCAGCACCAGCATGGCGTTCTTGCCGCCGAGTTCGAGGGAGACGCCGACCAGGCGGGCCGCCGCTCCCTGCGCGACCTCGCGCCCTGTGCGGGTGGAGCCGGTGAAGGAGACGTAGTCGGCGTGCTTGACCAGTTCGGGGCCGACGACCGGGCCGTCGCCGAGGACGACCTGGAAGACCCCCTCGGGCAGCCCGGCCTCGATCAGCAGGTCGCGCGCCCACAGCGCGGTCAGGCAGGTCTCGGTGTCCGGCTTCATCACGACCGCGTTGCCCGCGGCGAAGGCGGGCAGCGCGTCGCCGACGGACAGCTCCAGCGGGTAGTTCCAGGGGGCTATCTGGCCCACGACCCCGCGCGGGTGCCGCAGCTCGGTGACCTTCGTCAGGGTCGGCATGGCGCCCGCGTGCCGCTTGGGCCGGAGGTAGGCGGCGGCCCGGCGGCCGTAGTGGCGGGCGGCGACGGCGACGGCCTGCACCTCCTCGTGCGCGTGCAGCCGGGCCTTGCCGGTCTCCAGCTGGATCAGGTCGAGCACCTCGGCCTGGCGCTGGAGCACCAGGTCGTGGAAGCGCAGCAGGACGGCGGCCCGCTGCCGCACCGGGGTCCTCTCCCACACGGCCTGTGCGGCGCGGGCCGCCTCGAAGGCCTTCAGCACGTCCTCGGGGGTGGACTCGGGCAGGTCGGCCAGCTTCTCGCCGGTGAACGGCGTGTGGTTGGCCGTGCGACCGGAGCCGACGACACCCTTGGTGAGCTGGGCCACCAGTTCCGGGGTGACCACGTCGGCGGCGGTGCGGGCGCCCTCGGGGGCGGGCGCGATGGGGTTGGTACCGGCCATGTCCGGGGCCTGCGTGTCCGTCATGACGCGCAGGGTATGCCTCGCCAGGGGCTTTGTGTACCCGTCGGTAACGGGGATTCACGGACTGCTCACATACTGCCAGTGATCACTGGCAGCAAACACGCTGATCAGCGCGTTGACGCCCCACCAAGCCGGCCGATCACTCGGCTCCCGCTTTTCTCGCGAGCGGCAGCCCGAGCGCGGTGCGCGGGGTGCGGCGGCGCTCCGGAACAGGGGTCGGCGTGGACGTGGGGGTCGGCGTGGGCGAAGGGGTCGATGTCGGCTCCGGCGTAGGAGTCGATGTCGGCGTCGGCGTCGGCGTAGGAGTCGATGTCGGCTCCGGCGTCGGCGTCGGCATAGGGGTCGATGTCGGCGTGGGCGTAGGGGTCGACGTCGGCTCCGGCGTCGGCAAAGGGGGCGGCGTCGGCGGCGCCCCTTCCGTTGTGCCGGTCAGCCCGAGGTAAGCGCGCAGCGCGGCCTCGACGTGCTCGGCCGGCGGCCGGGCCTCCGGCTCCTGGGCGTGCAGCCGGTCCAGCAGCGGGCCCAGCGGGCCGGGGTCCGTGTCCCCGAGGACGGCGCGGAGCAGGGCGCCCAGGGACCACAGGTCGGAGGCCGGCCCGGCGCCGGGTCCGGCCGTCCGCTCGGGGGCGGCGAACCCGGTGGGCGACTGTTCCGCCCGACCGTCACCGATGCCGAAGTCGGTGACCACGACCCGCCCGGTCTCCCGTTCCAGCAGGACGTTGGCCGGCTTCAGATCCCGGTGCACGATGCCGACGGCGTGGGCGGTGCGCAGCGCACCGAGGACGGCGAGCCCGACGCGGGCGGCCTCGGCCGGTGGCACGGGCCCGCGGCGCAGCACCTCGCGCAGGGACTCGCCCTCCACCAACTCCATGACGACCCAAGGGACCCCGGCGTCGGTGACGACGTCGTACACCCTGACGGCGGAGGGGTGCCGCACCCGGGTGGCGGCGCGGGCCTCCCGGTAGAGCCGGTGGGCGAGGCGCCGGCTGTCCTCGTCCTCGGCCGGATCTCCGGGCAGCAACGGCTCCTTGACGGCGACCTGACGCCGTCCCTGTTCGTCCCGGGCACGCCAGACGGTCCCGGCGGGGCCGGTCCCGAGGCGCTCGGCCAGCCGGTAGCGACCACCGATCACACGTGCGTCGGGCGGGCGTTCGCCGTCTTCGGTCATGTCACATGAGTACCGTGCGCACCACGCGCTTGTCGAAGGGGCATCAGAGCTTCGTGAGCGCCAGGTTGGCGATCGCGGCCTTCGCCACCTGCCGGCCGCGAGCCGTGAAGTCGCCCTTGGACGGGTAGCCGACGGTGAGCCGGTACAGGTCGCCGGCGCCCGTCCGGTAGTAGAAGATCTGCAGTTCGCGCGGGCGGGGGTTGTCGCTGTCGTCGGTGATGTAGTCGACGGTGTTCCGCGCGGCCTGCCTGCCGTGGTACGTGGCGGTGTCGTCCGGGTGGGTCTTCGCGCCCTTGGGCATGTGGAGGGTGTACTCGCCCTCGCTGCGGAACTTCTCGTCGTCGGCGTACATCTGGGACCGCGCGCTGTTCTTGATCTGGTGCAGCGAGTCCTCCGACTTCCGGGACAGCTCCAGCGTGATCCAGACGGCGCCGCTCCAGTCGCCGTACGTCACCCAGTTCTTGTCGGTGTCGTTCTTGCCGGGCCGGGTCACCTGGTAGTCGGCGGGGACGGCGAGGGTCGCGCCCAGCTTGGGGACCGCGCGTTTCGCCCAGCCTGCGGGCAGGGGTCCGGCGAACGGGTCGGCCAGGACGAGGTACGCCGCCACCGCGGCGGC
>NZ_JBLEBI010000074.1:0-29862 GCF_047340315.1 Streptomyces sp. AF1A | reverse complement strand
CATCTCAGCCGTAGCGTGTGGCGCGACCACATGAAACGCAGCGCCATGCACGGCCCGGCCCTCGCCTCCGCGGCCAGCCGCTCGGCGGCCTCCTGGGCGCCGGCCCGGCGCAGCTGGGGCCATTCGGCGGGGTCCTGTTCGGGGGTGGGCGCTCGCTCGGCCACCGGCAGCGCCGGGCGCCAGGCGGGCGGGCCGTAGCGGCGCCAGACCTCGGCCCAGCGGCCGAGGCGGGCGACGACGAGCAGGATGGCGAAGGCGATGAGGGTGTAGTAGCCGTACCAGAGGAAGGCCCGGGCGACGTTGCTGTCGCTGTTGCGCCAGGAGTCCGGGACGAGCAGTTGCAGGGGCAGCACCCACCAGCCGCCGAGGTAGCCGTTCCACAGCAGGGACCACACCAGCCAGCCCACGAGGAACGAGATCAGCGCGCCGCCGATCAGCTGCCGGCCCGGGATCCGCTCGGGCTCCTGCTCGGGCCGGGGCCGGTACCCGAAGCGCCATACGCCGGGTGCCGCCTCCGGGCGGGGCGCGCGCAGCCAACTGAGGAAGGCCGAGCCGTCCGGCCTCGGCGGCGCGCCCGGGGGGGCCGCGGGCATCGCCGGCACGGCGGGCCCCTCCAGGGGAGCCGCCGGGCGCGGCACAGGATTCGCATGCGTGCCGCGTGCGTCCCGCGTCCCGTCGCTGTCCATCCGCCCTGCCCCCTGACCAGCCGTTCCGTCCACCATCAGCGAGCCAATCTAACGCCCCGGGAAGGGGAGTTCACCGCTTACGCGGCCGTGCGTCCTTCTTCGGGGCCGCCCGTCCACCGCGTGGCCCGCACGCCCTGGCTATGTCCACCACGGACAACGGCGACGCCGGACAGTGCCCACATGGAGCATGCCCAGTCCCCGGTGGCCGTCTTAGCCTGCGAGAAAAGAAGAAAGCGTCCGTAATACCCCAGGAGCCCCGCATGACCGCACTTCCGCAGGAGCGCCGCGTCGTCACCGCCATCCCCGGCCCCAAGTCGCAGGAGTTGCAGGCCCGCCGCACCGCCGCGGTCGCGCAGGGCGTGGGCTCCGTGCTGCCGGTGTTCGTCACCCGTGCGGGCGGCGGCATCGTCGAGGACGTCGACGGCAACCGGATCATCGACTTCGGCTCCGGCATCGCCGTCACCTCCGTCGGCGCGTCCGCCGAGGCCGTCGTCCGCCGCGCGAGCGCCCAGCTCGCCGACTTCACCCACACCTGTTTCATGGTCACCCCGTACGAGGGCTACGTGGCGGTCGCCGAGGCCCTCGCGGAGCTGACCCCGGGTGACCACGCCAAGAAGTCCGCGCTGTTCAACTCCGGCGCCGAGGCCGTCGAGAACGCCGTCAAGATCGCCCGCGCCTACACCAAGCGGCAGGCGGTCGTCGTGTTCGACCACGGCTACCACGGCCGGACCAACCTGACCATGGCGCTGACGGCGAAGAACATGCCGTACAAGCACGGCTTCGGCCCGTTCGCGCCCGAGGTCTACCGCGTCCCGGTCGCCTACGCCTACCGCTGGCCGACCGGCCCGGAGAACGCCGGCCCGGAGGCCGCCGCGCAGGCCATCGACCAGATCACCAAGCAGGTCGGCCCGGACAACGTGGCGGCGATCATCATCGAGCCGGTGCTCGGCGAGGGCGGCTTCATCGAGCCGGCCAAGGGCTTCCTGCCGGCGATCCGCCAGTTCGCCGCGGACAACGGCATCGTCTTCGTCGCCGACGAGATCCAGTCCGGCTTCTGCCGCACCGGCCAGTGGTTCGCCTGCGAGGAAGAGGGCATCGTCCCGGACCTGATCACCACCGCCAAGGGCATCGCCGGCGGTCTGCCGCTGGCCGCCGTGACCGGTCGCGCCGAGATCATGGACGCCGCGCACGCCGGCGGCCTCGGCGGCACCTACGGCGGCAACCCGGTGGCCTGCGCCGGTGCGCTCGGCGCCATCGAGACGATGAAGGAACAGGACCTCAACGCCAGGGCCAGGCGCATCGGGGAGATCATGAAGGGCCGCCTGACCGCCATGGCCGAGAAGTTCGACATCATCGGTGACGTGCGCGGCCGCGGCGCGATGATCGCCATCGAGCTGGTCAAGGACCGCACCACCAAGGAGCCGAACCCGGAGGCCACCGCCGCGCTCGCCAAGGCCTGCCACGCCGAGGGCCTGCTGGTGCTGACCTGCGGCACCTACGGCAACGTGCTGCGCTTCCTGCCCCCGCTCGTCATCGGCGAGGACCTGCTGAACGAGGGCCTGGACATCCTCGAGCAGGCGTTCGCGCGCATCTGAGCAGCAGGTCTGCACCGCTGAAGGGTCGCTGCGGCAGGCCGTGTGAAGAAGGTGTGCGAGGTGGATGACGGGACGCGATTCCGTCTGCCCAAGCGCCCCGGCCTGCCGTAGGTTCTACCCAGATGAGAGATACACCCCGCCCACAGGGGACTGTGGGCGACCTCAGGCCGAGGCCTCCCCAGCTTCGACCTGGCCGTGCCCTCGCGCACACAACCGGCGCCTGACGCCGGGATCTCCTCACCGATCGGACGGTCGCCGCCCCAAACCCCCCGGGGCGCGCGACGTTCCGGTCCGGACGGCCGCCCCGGAACCATCCCCCCCTGTTCCGGGGCGGCCGACCTCCTTCTCGGCGAGAACGTGACGGGACCTGCCAGTCTGTTCCCCATGGCTGTGCTTCTGGGTCTGTTCCTTGCGCTCTTCGCCGTGATCACCTGGCAGGTGGTCGACGGCGGCCCGCTGGTGCGTGCGGACGAGCGCCTGAGCCACGCCCTCGTCCGTCCGGACCGCTTCTCCCAGCTGCTCTCCGACCTCGGCGACATCCAGGTGGCCGTGCCGGTGCTGGCCCTCGTGGCCGCCCTCGTCGCCTGGCGGGGCCGGGCCGCCGGGATGGACCGGTGGTGGCTGCCCCCGGCCGCGGCAGCGGTCCTGATGGCGCTGGTCCCGGTGCTGATCGTGCCCCTGAAGGACTGGACCGCCCGTCCGGGCACCCCGGTCGTGCCGCCGGGCACCGGCTACTTCCCCTCCGGCCACACCGCCACCGCCGCGGTGGCGTACGGCTCCGCGACGTTGCTCGTCCTGCCCTGGCTGCGCTCGGTGCCGGCGCGCCGCCTGGCGGTGGCGGTCTGTGCCGTGGTCAACCTCGGCGTGGGGTACGGCCTGGTCCGCCGGGGTTACCACTGGCCGCTGGACGTGGTGGCCGGCTGGCTGCTGTGCGCGGTGCTGCTGGCCGGCCTGTCCGTCCTGCTCGGCCGGAGTGCGCCCCTCAGCCGAAGTACGCGTCGAAGTTCTTCTGGAACTCCCAGTTCGAGTACCGGTCCCAGTTCACCGACCAGGTCATCAGGCCCCGCAGGTCCGGCCGGCTTCCGTGCGTCGCGTAGGAGCCGCAGTTCGTCCTCTTCGTCAGGCAGTCCAGGGCCTTCGTGACCTCGGCCGGGGCGACGTAGCCGTTGCCCGCGTTGGCCGACGCCGGCATGCCGATCGCCACCTGGTCCGGCCGCAGCGGCGGGAAGACGTTGTTCGCGTCGCCGGCCACCGGGAAGCCGGTGAGGAGCATGTCGGTCATGGCGATGTGGAAGTCGGCGCCGCCCATGGAGTGGTACTGGTTGTCCAGACCCATGATCGGGCCGGAGTTGTAGTCCTGGACGTGGAGAAGGGTGAGGTCGCCCCGCAGGGCGTAGATCACCGGCAGGTAGGCGCCGCAGCGCGGGTCCTGCCCGCCCCACTTGCCGGTGCCGTAGTACTGGTAGCCCATCTGCACGAAGAAGGTCTCCGGGGCCATCGTCAGCACGAAGCCGGGGCCGTACGTCGCCTTCAGGGTCTTCAACGCCGAGATGAGGTTGACGATCGCCGGCGTGGTGGGGTTCTTGAAGTCCGTGTCGTTCGTGTCGAGAGACAGGGAGTGGCCCTCGAAGTCGATGTCGAGTCCGTCCAGGCCGTAGTCGTCGATGATCTTCGACACGGAGGAGACGAAGGTGTCCCGCGCGGCCGCGGTGGTCAGCTGGACCTGGCCGTTCTGGCCGCCGATCGAGATCAGCACCTTCTTGCCGGCCGCCTGCTTGGCCTTGATCGCGGCCTTGAAGTCGGCGTCGCTCTCCACGCTGGGGCACTGGGTGACCGGGCAGCGGTTGAAGCGGATGTCGCCGGAGGCCGGTGAGGTGGGCTCGCCGAAGGCCAGGTCGATGACGTCCCAGCTGTCGGGGACGTCCGCGAGGCGGGTGTAGCCGGAGCCGTTGGCGAAGCTCGCGTGCAGGTAGCCGACGAGGGCGTGCGCGGGCAGGTCGGACGAGCCGCCGCCGCTGCCCGTGCCGGCGTCGGTCGTCGCGGTCACGGCGGCCGACTTCGCGGACTCTCCGGCGTCGCCCAGGGCGGTGACCTGGAAGCTGTACGCCGTCGAGGCCGCGAGGCCGCCGACGGCCGCCGAGGTGCCGGTCACCGTCTGGACCCTGACCCCGTCGCGGTAGACCGCGTACCCCATGGCGCCGTCGACCGCCGCCCAGGACAGGGCCACGGAGGAGGAGGTCACCGGGCCGGCCGTCAGCCCGGTGGGCGCCGCGGGCGGCTGTCCGGTGCCGCTGCCGCCCGGGCCGACGAGCGAGAGGTCGTCGGCGTAGTAGGTGCCGGTGCCGTACCAGCCGTGCGTGTACAGGGTCACGCTGGTCGTGGCCGCGCCGGTGGTGAAGGTGGTGGTCAGCTTCTGCCAGTCGGGCGCGGACTGGGTCCAGGTGGACACGTCGGTGGTGCCGGTGCCGTTCGCACCGAGGTACACGTAGGAGCCGCGCACGTAACCCGACAGGGTGTACCGCGCGTTCGGCTGGACGGTGACCGTCTGCGTGCACTGGGCGTCGTCGCTGCCGGCCGGGGTCGCCTGCAGGGCAAAACCGCCGCTGTGCACGGGCGAGTTCACCGTCGTACCGGCGGTGCAGCGCCAGCCGGCCAGGCCGGATTCGAATCCGCCGTTGCGCACCGCGTCCGCTTCGGCCGCCCGGGCGGCCGACGAGAGCAGGGCGGAGCCGGGCACGGCCAGGGCCGCGGCCGCGACGAGGGCGACCAGGGGTCTTGTGCGGTCCACAGATGCCTCCGGAAAGTGGGGAGTTGGAGGGTGGAGCGCCCTCAACTTGGTCCAGACCAATCCCGGTGTCAAGGTGTGCGGACGCTAACCGCCCCCGCGCCGGCCCCCGGCCGGCCCGGCCGCCGCCTCGTGCATCGCCAGCTCCAGCAGCGCCGGATCGGTCAGCGTGCCCGAGCCGTCCGGGGGCACCAGCCACCGCACTCCCCGGGTCGCCCGCCCGGGATGCGGCACGACGATCCAGGTGCCGGGCCCGGCGGTGCGGATGCCGGTGCCGAGCCAGCGGGCCGCGGTGCCGGGCGGCACGAAGAAGCCGGCCCGGTGGTCGCCGAAGTCGACGAGCACCGGGCCGGGTCGGTCGAGCACCCGGATGAGCACGTCCAGGGTCGGCAGGCCGAGGCCGCCCGGCAGGATCAGGACGTCCCAGGCCTTGCCGGCGGGCAGCAGCACCACCCCGAGCGGGTTGCGCTCCCACTCCCAGCGGCAGGCGTCGGGGTCCGGTGCGACGGACGCCAGCCAGTCGACCGCTGTCTTGTGCCCGGTCATGAGAAGACCTCCCTGTCTCCTTCGCGGACGCGGATCGCGTCACGACGGGAGAGGGAGGCCCTCCGGAAGGCATTACGCGGGTTTTCCCGGCTCTTTGGAGCGAGCCGGGTCACCGTCAGCTGTCGAAGCCCAGCCCCAGCCGGTCCATCGTGCGCAGCCAGAGGTTGCGCCGCCCGCCGTGCGCGTCCGCGCGGGCCAGGGACCACTTGGTGAGGGCGATGCCGGTCCAGGCGAACGGCTCCGGCGGGAACGGCAGCGGCTTCCTGCGGACCATCTCCAGCTCGGTCCGCTCGGTGCGCTCCCCGTCCAGCAGATCCAGCATGACGTCCGCGCCGAAGCGGGTGGCGCCGACGCCGAGCCCGGTGTAGCCCGCCGCGTACGCGACCCTGCCCTGGTGGGCCGTGCCGAAGAACGCCGAGAAGCGGGAGCAGGTGTCGATCGCGCCGCCCCAGGCGTGGGTGAAGCGGACCCCCTCCAGCTGCGGGAAGCAGGTGAAGAAGTGGGCGGCGAGCTTGGCGTACGTCTCCGGCCGGTCGTCGTACTCCGCCCGCACCCGGCCGCCGTAGTGGTGGATCGCGTCGTAACCGCCCCACAGGATGCGGTTGTCGGCGGACAGCCGGAAGTAGTGGAACTGGTTGGCGCTGTCGCCGAGCCCCTGCCGGTTCTTCCAGCCGATCTCCGCCAGCCGGTCGGCGCCCAGCGGTTCGGTCATCAGCGCGTAGTCGTAGACCGGTACGGTGTAGGAGCGCACGCGGCGCAGCAGGCTCGGGAAGATGTTGGTGCCGAGCGCGACCCTGCGGGCCCGGACCGCGCCGTAGGGGGTGTTCACGGCCATCCCGGCGCCGTACTGCTTCAGGGTGAGCGCGGGTGTGTGCTCGTACACCCGCACCCCGAGTTCCAGGCAGGCCCTCTTCAGGCCCCAGGCGAGCTTCGCCGGGTGCAGCATGGCCACGCCCCGGCGGTCCCACAGACCCGCCTCGAAGGTCGGCGAGTTCACCTGCTCGCGCACCTCGTCGGCGTCCAGGAACTCGATGCCGTCCGCGAGGCCCTGCTTCTCCAGCTCGCGGTGCCAGTCACGCAGTTCCCAGGCCTGGTAGGTCTCGGTCGCGACGTCGATCTCGCCGGTGCGCTCGAAGTCGCAGTCGATGCCGTACCGGGCCACCGCGGCCTCGATCTCGTCGAGGTTGCGCCGGCCCAGCTCCTCGAGTCGGTGGATCTCGCCGGGCCAGCGGGTGAGGCCGTTGGGCAGGCCGTGCGTCAGGGACGCGGCGCAGAAGCCGCCGTTGCGGCCCGAGGCGGCCCAGCCCACCTCGCGGCCTTCCAGCAGCACCACGTCCCGCTTCGGGTCGCGCTCCTTGGCGTTGAGCGCGGTCCACAGTCCGCTGTAGCCGCCGCCGACGACCAGCAGGTCGCAGGTCTCGGTGGTGGTGAGGGCGGGCTCCGGGTGCGGCTTGCCGGGGTCGTCCAGCCAGTACGGGACCGGCCGGGCTTCGGAGAGAGAGGCGATCCAGTTGTCTTTGCCACGGCTCATGGCGCTTGGGGCCATGACTTTCAACTCCCTACAAAGGCCCTGCGGAAACTCAGGCCTTCTGGTTGTTACGACGGTTGGTGACGAGCATCGAGGCCAGCGTGACGAGGACCGCGACGAGGAACATGGCCGTGCCGATCACGTTGATCTGCACGGGCGTGCCGCGCTGCGCCGAGCCCCACACGAACATGGGGAAGGTGACCGTCGAGCCCGCGTTGAAGTTGGTGATGATGAAGTCGTCGAAGGAGAGCGCGAAGGACAGCAGCGCGCCCGCCGCGATGCCGGGCGCAGCGATCGGCAGGGTCACCCGCAGGAAGGTCTGCACGGGGCCGGCGTACAGGTCCCGGGCGGCCTCCTCCAGGCGCGGGTCCATCGACATCACGCGCGCCTTGACGGCCGTGACGACGAAGCTGAGGCAGAACATGATGTGCGCGATCAGGATCGTCCAGAAGCCCAGCTGCGCGCCCATGTTGAGGAACAGGGTGAGCAGCGAGGCCGCCATGACGACCTCGGGCATCGCCATCGGCAGGAAGATCAGCGAGTTGACGGCGCCGCGCGCGCGGAAGCGGTAGCGGACCAGCGCGAAGGCGATCATCGTGCCGAGGATCGTGGCGCCGATCGTCGCCCAGACCGCGATCTGGAGGCTGATGGACAGCGAGCCGCACATGTCGGCGACGCCGCACGGGTTCTTCCAGGCGTCCACGGAGAACCGCTGCCACTCGTAGTTGAAGCGTCCCTTCGGCTTGTTGAAGGAGAACACCGTCACGATGACGTTGGGCAGCAGCAGGTAGGCGAGCGTCAGGATGCCCGCCATGACGACGAGATGGCGCTTGAGCCAGTTGACGAAGGGCATTTAGACCAGATCCTCCGTCCCGGACCGGCGGATGTAGATCGTGACCATGGCCAGGATCGCGGCCATGAGGATGAAGGAGAGGGCCGCCGCCGTCGGATAGTCCAGAATGCGCAGGAACTGCGTCTGGATGACGTTTCCGATCATGCGGGTGTCGGTGGAGCCGAGCAGTTCGGCGTTGACGTAGTCGCCGGCCGCGGGGATGAACGTCAGCAGCGTGCCGGAGACCACGCCCGGCATCGACAGCGGGAACGTCACCTTGCGGAAGGTGGTCCACGGCCTGGCGTACAGGTCGCCGGCCGCCTCGTGCAGCCGCGGGTCGATCCGCTCCAGCGAGGTGTACAGCGGCAGGATCATGAACGGCAGGAAGTTGTACGTCAGTCCGCACACCACCGCGAGCGGGGTGGCGAGGACGCGGTCGCCGGCCGTCCAGCCCAGCCAGTTGGTGAGGCCCAGGATGTGCAGCGAGTTCAGCGCGTGCACGACCGGGCCGTTGTCGGCGAGGATCGTCTTCCAGGCCAGGGTGCGGATCAGGAAGCTGGTGAAGAACGGCGCGATGACCAGGATCATGATCAGGTTCCGCCAGCGGCCCGCGCGGAAGGCGATCAGGTAGGCCAGCGGGTAGCCCAGCAGCAGGCACAGAACCGTCGCGGCGGCCGCGTAGAAGACGGAACGCAGGAACTGCGGCCAGTACTCGGACAGGGCGTCCCAGTACGTCGCGAAGTGCCAGGTGACCTTGTAGCCCTCCTCCAGGGAGCCCTGCTGCACGGAGGTGGAGGCCTGGTAGATCATCGGAAGCGCGAAGAAGACGATCAGCCACAGGATGCCGGGCAGCAGCAGCCAGTACGGCGTGAACCGGCCGCGCTTGCGCGGGGGCCTGGCCTTCGGCTCGGCGGGGGCGAGTGGCGGGGGCGCCTCGGTGAGCGTCGTCATCAGGCGGCTACCTCTTCCTCGGTGCCCGCGTCGATGTCCTGGGCCGCGTCCAGACCGAAGGTGTGCGCCGGGCTCCAGTGCAGGACGACGTCGGCGCCGGGCACCAGCCGGCCGTCCCGCTCGACGTTCTGCACGTACACCGACAGTTCGTCGCAGACCGGGCTGTCGATGACGTACTGCGTGGAGACGCCGATGAAACTGGCGTCGGCGATCTTGCCGGTGAGGCGGTTGCGGCCCTCGGGTATCGAGCCGGCGTCGTCGGCGTGGGTGAGGGAGATCTTCTCCGGGCGGATGCCGACCAGCACCTTGCCGCCGGCCGTCGTGGGCGCCGAACACCGCGACGCGGGCAGCACGAGCTTGCCGCCGCCCGCCTTGAGCACGATGTCGTCGCCGCTCGTGGTGTCGACCTCGGCCTCGATGAGGTTGGAGGTGCCGAGGAAGTTGGCGACGAAGGTGGTCCGCGGGTTCTCGTAGAGGTCCGTCGGCGCACCGAGTTGCTCGACGCCGCCCGCGTTCATCACGGCGACCGTGTCGGCCATGGTCATGGCCTCCTCCTGGTCGTGCGTGACGTGGATGAAGGTGATGCCGACCTCGGTCTGGATGCGCTTGAGCTCCAGCTGCATCTGGCGGCGGAGCTTCAGGTCGAGGGCGCCGAGCGGCTCGTCGAGCAGCAGGACCTTCGGGTGGTTGATCAACGCGCGGGCGACGGCGACACGCTGCTGCTGGCCGCCGGAGAGCTGGTGCGGCTTCTTGCGCGCCTGCTCGCCGAGCTGGACCAGCTCCAGCATCTCCTCGACCTGCTTCTTCACGCTCTTGATGCCGCGTCGGCGCAGACCGAAGGCGACGTTCTCGAAGATGTCGAGGTGCGGGAAGAGCGCGTAGGACTGGAACACCGTGTTCACCGGCCGTTTGTACGGCGGCAGGTGCGTGACGTCCTGCTCGCCGAGGTGCACGGTGCCGGAGGAAGGTTCCTCCAGGCCGGCGATCATGCGCAGGGTGGTGGTCTTGCCGCAGCCGGAGGCGCCGAGCAGGGCGAAGAAGGAGCCCTGCGGCACGGTCAGGTCGAGCGGCCGCACGGCGGTGAAGCCGTTGGCGTAGGTCTTGCTGATACCGGAGAGGCGGACATCGCCGCTGTTGTCCCTGGTCATCGTCGTCACGCCCCTGTGAGCTTGGAGAACTTCTGCTGGTAGGCCGTCTCTTCCTTCTGCGTCAGGGCGCGGAAGGCATGGGACTTCGCCTGCATGGCCTTGTCGGGAACGATCAGCGGGTTGCTCGCCGCCGACTTGTCGAGCTTGGCGAGGTACGGCCGGACTCCCGCGACGGGGCTCACGTAGTTGACGTAGGCGGCGAGTTCGGCGGCCGGCTCGGGCTGGTAGTAGAAGTCGATGAGCCGCTCGGCGTTCGTCTTGTGACGCGCCCTGTTGGGGATCATCATGTTGTCGGTCGAGGTCATGTAGCCGCTGTCGGGGATGACGTAGCCGACGTCCGGGTTGTCCGCCTGGAGTTGGACGATGTCGCCGCCCCAGGCGACGCAGGCGGCCAGGTCGCCCTTGGTGAGGTCGGACGTGTAGTCGTTGCCGGTGAAGCGGCGGATCTGGCCCTTGTCGACGGCCTTCTGAAGGCGGGCGATCACCGCGTCGAAGTCGTCGTCGGTGAACTTCGCCGGGTCCTTGCCCATGTCGAGCATGGTCATGCCGATGGTGTCGCGCATCTCGGTCAGGAAGCCGACGCGCCCCTTGAGCTTCGGGTTGTCCAGCAGGTCGGAGACCGACTTCACCTCGACGCCGTCGAGCGCCTTCTTGTTGAAGGCGACGACGGTGGACACGCCCTGCCAGGGGTACGAGTAGGCGCGGCCCGGGTCCCAGTCGGGGGCACGGAACTGGTCCGACAGGTTGGCGAAGGCGTGCGGCAGGTTGGACGGGTCCAGTTTCTGGACGTAGCCGAGGCGGATCATCCGGGCGGCGAGCCAGTCGGTGAGGACGATCAGGTCGCGCCCGGTGTCGTGGCCGGCGGCGAGCTCCGGCTGGATCTTGCCGAAGAACTCGTCGTTGTCGTTGATGTCCTCGGTGTACTTGACCCGGATGCCGGTCTGCTTGGCGAAGGCGTCCAGGGTGGGGTGCCGCTTGGTCTTGTCGTCGACGTCGAGGTACTCGGGCCAGTTGGAGAAGTTGACGATCTTCTCCTGGGCCGAGTGGTCGTCGGCGGACACGCCGCCCTGCGACTTGCTCGCCGCGGGGATGCCGCAGGCGCTCAGCGCCCCGAGTCCGCCGACCGTCAGCGCGCCGCCTGCGGAGGCGCGCAGCAGCGAACGGCGGGTCATGGCCGCCCGGCCGTTGCGCAGACTGCGCCGCACGGCGGCCGTTTCGACCGGGGTCAGGCGGTGGGGCTCGTACTGCTCCATGCGCGTGGTGCCCTTTCGGAGGGTGGGGCTGGTCGGTGCCCGGGTGGTCTATCGGTCCCCGAAGATGGTGCGGTGCCAGTCCTTGCGAGCCACCGCGGTGTTGTCGAACATTACGTGCTTGACCTGCGTGTATTCCTCGAATGAGTAGGCGGACATGTCCTTGCCGAAGCCGGAGGCCCGGTAGCCGCCGTGCGGCATCTCGCTGATGATCGGAATGTGGTCGTTGATCCACACGCAGCCCGCCTTGATCTCGCGCGTGGCGCGGTTCGCGCGGTAGACGTTGCTGCTCCACGCGGATGCGGCGAGGCCGTACGGAGTGTCGTTGGCCAGTTGGATCCCCTCGTCGTCGCTGTCGAAGGGCAGCACGACCAGGACCGGGCCGAAGATCTCCGACTGGACGATCTCGCTGTCCTGCGCGGCGTCGGCGATCAGGGTCGGCCGGTAGTAGGCGCCCTTTTCCAGGTCGCCCTTCGGGGCCTCACCGCCGGTCACCACGCGCGCGTAGGCTCGCGCTCGCTCCACGAAGGCGGCGACCCGGTCGCGCTGGGCGTGCGAGACGAGCGGGCCGAGGTCGGTGCCGGGCGCGAAGGGGTCGCCCAGCCGCACCGTCTCCATGAGCGCGGCGGTCTGCTCGACGAAGGCCTCGTACAGCGGCCGCTGCACGTACGCGCGCGTGGCGGCCGTGCAGTCCTGCCCGGTGTTGATGAGCGCGCCCGCGACGGCGCCGTGCACGGCGGCCTCGAGGTCGGCGTCGTCGAAGACGACGAACGGCGCCTTGCCGCCCAGTTCCAGGTGCAGCCGCTTGACGGTGGCCGCGGCGAGTTCGGCGACGCGCCTGCCGACGGCCGTGGACCCGGTGAAGGAGGTCATGGCCACGTCCGGGTGGCCGACCAGGTGCTCGCCCGCCTCCCGGCCGGTCCCGGTGACGATGTTGATCACGCCGTCCGGGATGCCCGCGTCGGTGGCGGCCTGCGCGAAGAGCAGGGAGGTCAGCGGGGTGAGCTCGGCCGGCTTCAGCACGATGGTGTTGCCCGCGGCGACCGCCGGGAGGACTTTCCAGGCGGCCATCTGCAGGGGGTAGTTCCAGGGCGCGATGGACCCGACGACACCGATCGGCTCGCGGCGGACGTACGACGTGTGGTCGCCCGAGTACTCACCGGCCGACTGGCCCTGCAAATGCCGGGCCGCTCCCGCGAAGAAGGAGATGTTGTCGATGGTCCCCGGGACGTCGAACTCGCGGGTGAGCTTCAGCGGCTTGCCGCACTGCAGGGACTCGGCGCGGGCGAACTCCTCGGCGCGGTCGGCGAGCACGGCGGCGAACCGGTGCAGGGCGTCCGAGCGCTCGCCCGGCGTGGCCGAGGCCCAGCCCGGGAAGGCGGCGCGCGCGGCGGCGACGGCCGCGTCGACGTCCTCGGCGCCGGCCAGGTCGTAGGTGTACACGCCCTCGCCGCTCGCGGGGTCGACCACGGTGTGCGTCCGCCCCGACGTGCCCTTGGCCGGCCGGCCGGCGATGAACTGCGCGCCCTCCGCGAACAGTTCCGGCGCGGGAAATCGTTCCGGGGTGGCGGTGCCCGGGTTCTGCATGTCGCTCTCCTCCGCCGTGCGCCCCGTCCGGGGGGCGGGTGGCGTAGCTCCAGCTCGATTTGAGTGCCGATCCTGACAGAGCACACGGGCTCCAACAAGTGATTCCGTTGTTGCCTTTTGATTACGCGACGGAATCTGTCGACCAGGTGTCGAGTCGGGATGAAAAAGGGCGGACGGAGTGTCAGTGGTGCGTGCCACACTCGCGTGCATGCAAAGGATCGACGGGGTGGAAGCGCTGATCAGGGAGGTTCGGGCGGGGTCCCGGGTCAGGTACCTGCACTTCTGGGGGCACCGGCCGCGGCCGGACGGGAGCATCGGCGCGAGTTGTCTCAGCCAGTGGTGGCCGTCGCCCTTCGTGGTGGACGGCGTCTCGTACGCGACGGCCGAGCACTGGATGATGGCGGGCAAGGCCCGGCTGTTCGGCGACGCGGAGGCGGAGCGCCGGGTGCTGGCCGCGGAGCATCCCGCCGAGGCGAAGAAGGCGGGGCGGCTGGTCCGCGGGTTCGACGGGGCGATATGGGAGCGGGAGCGCTTCCGGATCGTCGTCGGGGGCAGCGTGCACAAGTTCGCCGCGCACGACGATCTCAGGGCGTTCCTGCTGAACACCGGCGACCGCGTCCTGGTCGAGGCGAGCCCCGTGGACCGCGTCTGGGGCATCGGCCTCGCCGCCGGCGACGAGGCGGCCCGTGACCCCGAACGCTGGCGGGGCCCCAACCTCCTGGGCTTCGCCCTGATGGAGGCGCGCGAGCGGCTGGCGGGCTCCGGAGCGTAGACCCTGCGGGGCCTCGGCGCGTAGGTCCTGGCGGGCCTTGACGGTCCCCAGCCTGCCGGGGCCTGGCCTCTGCCTGCCGGCCTCTGTGACCCCGCGGGTGCTCTACGAGCTGACTCCTTCGGGGTCTGGGACTGCTGGCCCCGGCGGCATCGACCCCCCGACCCCTTGAGGTACCCCGACCAGCGGTTGTGTCCATGGAGACGGTGTACGGGTTCGACCTGATCCGGGTCTGCCCCTGCACGCTCTCGCGGAAGGCAACCTCGCCGCGGCGAGTCCCGATCTGCTGCGCGCGATGGTCAAGACGTTCGGGCTGCCGGCCCCGAGGGGCAACGGCCGGCCGGCCCTCGGGGCGGCGGCTCGGCCCGCCGGCTTCCCTCCGGGCCTCGATCCGGTGACCCCGTGACCAGGCGGGCGGTCAGTGTTCGGTGGCCACCGTTGCCGAGAGGGTGTGGAAGGACCCGGAGTACCGGTCGGGGTCGGACTTGTCGTGCTTGATGGCGAAGCTGATGGCGAACACCATCAGCACCATCACGGCGATGCCGACGATGATGCCGATGACTCCCATGATCAGTCCGGCCTGGGCCTGGCCGTGGTTCGTGGCCTCCCCGCGCTGGGCCCGCTGACGGCCCTTGATCCCGAAGATCACGGCGAGGACGCCGCACACCAGCGAGACCACGCCGTACATACAGAACAGGCAGATGGAGAGGATGCCGAGCACCAGCGCCGCGATGCCCATGCCGTTCCGCGGAGCCGCCGGCATCCCGGGCCAGCCGTGGCCCACCGGGTAGCTGGGGTAGCCGTAGCCGCCGGGCGCGGGCGCGGCGGGTATGCCGGGGCCGGAGGGCGCGATCGGCGGAGGCGGTACCGGTCCGGACCCGGCCGGCCCGGTACCGGGCGCACCGAAACCGGGCGCACCGGGCGGCGGGAAGCCGGGCGCGCCCGGGGAGGGCGCGCCGGGTGGCGGGAAGCCGTCGGCCGGCGCGGAGATGACGGTGGCCTGGTCATGGACGGACGGTGGCTGCGGCGCGGCCGGCGCCTGATCCGCGCCGGGCTGCGGGTTCTTCTCCAGCGACATCCGGCGCTCGGGCGGCGCCCACGGGTCGTGGCCCCCTCCGGCCGCCCCACTCGACTGCGATCCGTCCGTCACGTGCGCATCCCCCTCGATCGTTTGTGCCGCCATGCTAAGGCCTCACCTGCACAGCACCACCGGGCGGTCCACCGTCCCCCGGCCGACCCGTCCCCCTTCCTACCCGGAGGCCGCGCGGCCACCCGGCGCCCCCTCGCCCGGCTCCTCCCCCTCGGCGGGCCTTCACCCAGGGCCCCTCCCGACCGGCAGCCGCCTCCCGCCCGGCAACCGCCTCTCTCCGCGGCCCTCTCTCCCCACGGCCCCCTCTCCCCGCAGCCGCCTCTCCCCACGGCCCCCTCTCCCCGCAGCCGCCTCTCCCCGCGGCGCCCTCCCGCCCAGCGGCTCCTCCCCCGGCCCGGTGGCCGAGCGGCGCCGCCTACGATGTCGGTACCACGATCAGCCGATCACCTGCGCCGCGCCCCGAGGGGCCCGTCGGCGCCCTTCCCGGGGAGGATCCCTTGACCGACCGTTCCGTACCCGCCGCCGGCACGGCCGACCGCGACCTGCGGACCTTCATCGCCGGGCTGCCCAAGGCCGAGCTGCACGTCCACCACGTCGGTTCCGCCTCCCCCCGCATCGTCGCGGAGCTGGCCGCCCGCCACCCCGACTCCAAGGTGCCCAGCGACCCCGAGGCCCTGGTCGACTACTTCACGTTCACCGACTTCGCTCACTTCATCGACGTGTACCTGTCCGTCGTCGACCTGATCCGCACCCCGGAGGACGTCCGGCTGCTCACCTACGAGGTGGCCCGCGACCTGGCCCGGCAGCAGGTGCGGTACGCCGAGCTGACCATCACCCCGTTCTCCTCCACCCGGCGCGGCATCGACGAACTGGCCTTCATGGCCGCGATCGAGGACGCCCGCAAGACGGCCGAGGCCGACTTCGGCACCGTGCTGCGCTGGTGCTTCGACATCCCCGGCGAGGCGGGGCTGGAGTCCGCCGAGGAGACCGCCCGGCTCGCCACGGACGACCGGATACGCCCGGAGGGCCTGGTGTCGTTCGGGCTCGGCGGGCCGGAGATCGGCGTGCCCCGCCCGCAGTTCAAGCCGTACTTCGACCGGGCCATCGCCGCCGGTCTGCACTCCGTCCCGCACGCTGGGGAGACCACCGGCCCGCAGACGGTCTGGGACGCGCTGCACGACCTGCGCGCCGAGCGCATCGGGCACGGCACCAGCTCCGCGCAGGACCCGAAGCTGCTCGCGCACCTCGCCGAGCGGCGCATCCCGCTGGAGGTCTGCCCGACCTCCAACATCGCCACCCGCGCGGTGACCACCCTGGACGAGCACCCGATCAAGGAGTTCGCGAGCGCCGGCGTGCTGATCACCATCAACTCCGACGACCCGCCGATGTTCGGCACCGACCTCAACAACGAGTACGCGGTCGCCGCCCGGCTCCTCGACCTGGACGAACGCGGCCTCGCCGACCTCGCCAGGAACGCGGTGGAGGCGTCCTTCCTGGACGCGGTGGGCAAGGCGCGGATCACGGCGGAGATCGACCGGTACACCGCCGCCTGGCTCGCGTCCTGAACCACTCGCGCCGGCCCACCACAATGGGGGCCATGCAGACCGTGACCGCCGTGGCTCACCGCGGCGACCCCTACCGCCACCGCGAGAACACCGTCGACTCGCTGCGTTCCGCGCTCGACCGGGGCGCGGACGCGGTCGAGATCGACGTCCGGCTCACCCGTGACGGCGTGCCCGTGCTGCTGCACGACGACACGCTCCAGCGGCTGTGGGACCTGGACCGGCCGCTGAGCGCCCTGTCCGCCGAGGAGGTGCGCGCTCTCACCGGGGGCCGGGTGCCGACGCTGGCGGAGGCCCTGGCCGCGACCGGCGACAGCCGGGTGATGGTGGACCTGTGCGGACCGGTCGACCGGCGGACGGTGGGCCGGGTCCTGGACGTCGTCCGGCAGAGCGGGGCCGGGGACCGGGTGTACTACAGCGCGCACGCCGAGGCCGTGCTCGCCGTCCGCGCCGCCGACCCGGCCGCCGAGATCGCGCTGACCTGGACGACCCTGGCCCCGCCCCGGCCGGCCCTGCTGGCCGCGATCCGGCCCCGCTGGCTCAACTACCGCTTCTCCCTGGTGAGCCCGGAGCTGGCGGCCCGCGTCCACCGCGACGGCCACCTCCTGTCCGTCTGGACCCCGGACACCCGCCGCGCCATGCGCCGCCTGCTGGACCTGGGCGTCGACTCGATCACGACCAACCGCATCGACGTCCTGCACGCCCTGCGCAACGGCGCCTACTAGCCGGCGGCGCGTTCCCGTGCCGGCGGGAGGGGCGTGCCCGCAGCCGCGCCGTCGGCCGCGCGAACTCGTCCTGCGGATGCGGACGTTGCCCCTCCCCCTCGCTCAGGCGGGCACTGCCGCCGTGGCGTCGGGCGCGCCGAGCGCCTCCAGGCGCTTGATCTTCCTGCGTACGACGTGGAGCGGGACGATTCCGAAGACCCCGAAGGACATGTCGACCAGGCTCCACCAGAAGGGGATCCCGCGGATCGGCCCGCAGGCGAGGGCCAGCGGGATGATGCCGACGCAGGCGATCATCGCGAACTCGACCACCCAGATGTTGCGCACCGGGTCGCGGTACGGGCCGTAGAACGCGACCGCGATGACGAGATGGGCGAAGGCCAGCCAGTCCGTGCCGTAGAGGACGAACGGGTATGCGGCGTCGACCGTGTCGAGTCCGTTCCGCACCCGCGTGATCCAGGCCATCAGCCCCGGCAGGTGGTCCGGCACGGACAGCGCGCGCAACGCGCTCTCGGTCCAGTGCAGTTCGTGCACCAGGGGAAACGCGGTGGCCCCGCTGAGCACGAGGCACACGACGAAGAAGGCAAGCCAGACGCGAATGCCCTTGAGCAGGGCGGCTCTGTCGCTCATGGCAGGAGCGTACGCCTTCAATTGAACATGTTCAAAAGTGCGGCTGGCGGCAATCTCACCGGCCCGCGGCGCGCACCACTGGCGGGTAATTGCACAATTCCAGGACATACCAGTAAGTTTCCAGCCACCGCTGGGCCGGTGCCCCATCCCGTGCAGCCCGTGCTCGGGACAGGTCGGGGAGGAGGACGACCCCGTCGATGACCGATCGCACGACGAGCTGCCGGGCCGGGACGCGTGGCTTTCGCGCGGGCGACGGGCCGGAGTTGGTGGCGGCGTGGCGCCGGAGCGCGCCGGCCGACCCCATCACCCCGGACCGCTTCCGCACCCTGGTGCTGCTCGACCCCAACTTCGATCCGGAGGGCCTGCGGGTCGCCGTCGACGGCGGCCGTGTCGTCGGCGCGGCCTACGCGGTGCGCCGCCTGACGCCGATGACCGGCGCCGACCTGGAGCCGGAGCAGGGCTGGATCCCGTTCTTCTTCGTCGACCCGGCCGCCCGCGGGCGGGGCCTGGGCCGCCGGTTGCTGACGGACGCCCTGGACTGGCTGCACGGCCACGGCCGTACCCGGGTGGACTTCTCGTCGTACACCCCGAACTACATCCTCCCGGGCCTGGACGCCGAGGCGTACCCGGAAGCCGCCGCGCTGCTCGAGTCTTTCGGCTTTCGCACGCTGTACGAGGCGGCGGCTATGGACCGCGGCCTGGTCGGCTACCGCCTCCCGGAGGACGCCGCACGCCGCCTGGACGAACTGACGGCGCAGGGCTGGCGGTTCGCCACTCCGGCCGACGACGACCTGGTGGACCTGGTCGCGCTCGCCGGGAACCACTTCAGCCCGGACTGGGCCCGCGCGATCCGCGAGTGCCTGGCCGCGGGCACGCCGCTCGACCGGATCGTCGTCGCCCGGGACCCTTCGGACCGCCTGGCCGGCTGGGCGATGCACGGCGCGTACGAGTCGGCGGCCGAGCGGTTCGGCCCCTTCGGCGTGCTGGAGGAGGCGCGGGGCACCGGACTCGGCAAGGTCCTGCTGCACCTGGTCCTGGAGCGGATGCGGGCGCGGGGGGCGCACTCCGCGTGGTTCCTGTGGACCGGCGAGCAATCCCCGGCCGGGCATCTGTACCGCACGGCCGGCTTCCGCACGACCCGGGTGTTCCGCGTGCTGCGCCGGGAGGCCGCCGGATGACGCCGTCGCACCGCAGCGCCGGCGGGGTTCCCCGCCCACCTGTCCCCCGCGCCGCCGGCCTGAGCCGCCGCCGCCTCGCGCTGGCGCTCCCCTCGGCGCTGCTCGTCGCCGGTTGCGCCGCGCCCCGCCAGGGCACCGGGCGGCCCGGGGATCCGGTCGTCCTCACCCTGCTCTCCCACTACGCGAGCGGGGAGCTCAAGGACGCCCTGCAGGGCCCGGTCGACGAGTGGAACGCCACGCACGACCGGGTCAAGGTGCGCACCAAGGCCGTCGAGTTCACGGACCTGCTGACCACGTTCATGGTGCGGCAGGCCGCGGGCCAGGGCGCCGACATCCTCCACCCGTACTGCCTGTGGAACGGGCAGCTGGTCCAGGCCGGCGTCCTGCGGCCCGCCCCGCCGGAGCACGCCGAGGAGATCAGGCGCGGCTACAGCGCGGCCGCGGTCGGCTCCTCCTCGGTCGGGGGCACCGTCTACGGCTACCCCACCGAGGTGCAGACGTACGCCCTCTACTACAACAAGCGGCTGCTGCGCGAGGCCGGCGTCGACGGACCTCCGCGTACCTGGCGGGAGCTGGAGGAGGCGGCGTACCGCACCACCCGGCGGGACCGGTACGGCAACACGCTGGTGCAGGGGTTCGGGCTGTCGACCTACGACGACTCCACCACCGTCGGCCAGACCCTGGCCCTGCTCAGCGCCGCCGGCGGACGGTTCGTCTCGGCGGACGGCAGGAGGACCGCCATCGACTCGCCGGCCGGCCGGGCCGTGTTCGACCTGGAGCACCGTCTCGTCGCACAGGGCGCGAGCGACCCCGGCGTCAACGTCTACCAGGCCTTTCCGTCCGGGCGGGTGGCCATGGTGATCAGCGCCGGGTGGTGGACCGGGAGCCTGAAGCCCCTGATGGGCGGCGCGTACGGCGAGGTCGGCGTCGCGCCCGTGCCCCTCCCCGAGGCGAACGGGCGGCGCGCCACCCTCTGTACCGGTTTCATGCTCGGCGTCAACACGGCCAGCCGGTACCCGCGCGAGGCCTGGGAGTTCCTGCGCTGGCTCAACGCCGAGAAGGTGGGCGTGAAGGGCTCCGGGAAGGGGGCGACGGCGACCCGGATGAGCTCTCTGCAGGTGTCGGCCGGCTCTCTGACCGGCCGCGCCGACGACATGCGCATGCTCCTCGGCGAGGGCGGCGATCCGAACCTGCGGCCGTTCCTGGACGCGTTGACGTACGCGGTGCCGGAGCCGAACGTGCCGGGCGCACAGCAGGCCAAGTCGCTGCTGCGCAAGAACATCGAGGCGCTGTGGACCGGTCAGCAGTCGGTCGACGAGGCCCTGCGCACCACCCGCCGCCAGGTCGATCAGGAGGTGTCCCGCGCATGGTGAACACCCTGGTGCCGGAGGCGGGCGAGCGGCCGCGCAGCCCCCGGCCCGCCGGGCCCGCCGCCGACGGCCCCGGCCCGGGCCGGCACCGGCGCCGCCAGACGGTCGTCGCCTACCTCTTCCTGGCGCCGACGCTGCTGTTCTTCGCCGTCTTCCTGGTCCTGCCGCTCGGCTTCGCGCTGCTGCTGTCGATGTCCCACTGGACGGGGTTCAGGCTCGGCGACATCGATCCCATCGGCCTGGACAACTTCACCGCCCTGTTCGCGGACGGATCGACCTTCCTGGCGCCGGTCCTGACCAACACGCTGCTGTTCGCCCTGGGCACCGTGGCCCTCGCGCTGGCCGGCTCCGTGCTGGTCGCCACCTGCATCGACAAGCTGCGCCTCCAGGGTCTGTGGCGCACCTTCTACTTCCTGCCGATCGTCACGACCGTCGTCGCCGTCGGCAACGTGTGGAAGTACATGTACGAACCGGGCGGCCTGGTCAACGGCGTCCTCAACGCCCTCGGGCTCGGCTCGGTGGCCTTCCTGCAGGACCCGCACACCGCGCTGCCCGCGGTCGTGATCGTCCAGGCCTGGGCCTCGGTCGGCTCGGCGATCCTCATCCTGACCGCCGGGCTGAAGTCCATCCCGCAGTCGTACTACGAGGCCGCCGCGCTCGACGGCGCCGGGCCCGTCACCGTCTTCCGGAGGATCACTCTGCCGCTGCTGCGGCCGTCCCTGCTGTTCGTGTGCATCACCCAGTTCCTCACCGGGCTGCAGTCCTTCGCGCTGATCATCGTGATGACCAAGGGCGGGCCGGGCGACGCGACCAATGTCGCCGCGCTGGAGATGTACCGCCAGGCGTTCAGCTACGGCGACTGGGGTACCGCGAGCGCCGCCGCGTTCGTGCTGTTCGTGGTGGTTCTCTCGGTCACCCTGGTGCAGTTGTGGATCTTCCGGCGCACGGGGGAGGACGCATGAGCCGCCGCCGTTTCCCGTGGCTGTCGTACCTGGTGGTGGTGGTCGGCGCCGTGCTCACGGTCGTGCCGTTCCTGGACATGGTGATGACGTCCTTCAAGGGGCCCGGCGAGGCGGGCACGCTGCCGTACCGGTTCCTGCCCAAGGCGTTCGACCTGTCCAACTACCGGGCGGCGATCGAGCAGCTCGATCTGCCGGTGCTGTTCCGCAACAGCGTCGTCGCCACCGCCGTGATCACCGGTTCGGTCCTGCTCACGTCCTCCCTCGCCGGCTATGCGCTCGCCAAACTCCGCTTCCCCGGCCGGGAGTTCGTCTTCCGTCTGGTGCTGTCGACGATGATGTTCCCGCCGTTCCTGTTCTTCGTCCCGCACTTCCTGATCCTGGTGCACTGGCCGCTCGCCGGCGGCAACGACCTGCTCGGGCGCGGCGGCGCGGGCCTGACCGTCAGCATCGTGGCGCTCGCCATGCCGTTCCTCGTCAACGGCTTCGGGATCTTCCTGATGCGCCAGTTCATGGTCTCGATCCCGGACGAGGTCCTGGAGGCCGCGCGCATCGACGGGGCCGGCGAGTTCGCCGTGTGGTGGCGGATCGTGCTGCCGCAGACCAAGCCGGTCCTGGTCACGCTGGGCCTGCTGACCTTCGTCGACGCCTGGAACGAGTACATCTGGGCGCTGCTGGTCTCCACCGCCGACCCGGACGTGATGACCCTGCCGGTCGGCATCCAGCTCCTGCAGGACTACGTCGACCCCTCCCGCACGATGCCGGTCGTCATGGCGGGCCTCGTCCTGAGCGTCCTGCCGGTCCTGACCTTGTTCCTGCTGCTCCAGAAGTACTACATCCGGGGCGTCATGCTCAGCGGCCTCAAGTAGGACGACGCGTCACGCGCCCGCGGCGTGCCGGGCGTGCGCGGGCGCGTGCGTCCCGATGGGTGCAGGCGAAGACGCGGGGGCGAACTCCGCGGGGAACGGCGGCACCTGGGGCGTCGCGACGCCGTTCGCCGGACCCTCCGCACCCGCCGTCACGCTCTCGCTGGCGACGGGGCCCTTGGCGACGGAGGACACACGGTGCCCGAACAGGACGGCTGCCAGTCCCAGCACGCTCCAGAGGGTGAGGACGGCGATGTGGCCCGCGCTGTCATTGCCGTTGAAGTAGGCCGTGCCGCGCACGAGGCTCGCGCCGGCGCCCGGCGGCAGCCACTGGCCGATGTCGTCAACCGCCTTGGGCAGCAGCTCCGGTGCGGATGTGCTGCCGGAGAACGGATTGCCGACGAAGACCATGAGCGCCGCGCTCAGCCCGAGCCCCGCCGAACCCACGAGCGCGACCACCCCGGCAGTGCTGGCGCTGATGGCGAGAACGGTGAGTGCCAAGGCAGCCCAGGTCGCCAGATGTTCGTTCGGCAGCGCACCGAGGAAGCCCTCGGCGACCGCGTAGACCCCGAGCGCTGCCGCCGCGCTCATCACGATCAGGGCCATGAGTCGCGCCACGGGTCGCAGGCTCAGTGACATCGCGACGACCAGGGCGATCATGATGCTGCAGATCGTCATCGGCAGCAGCGCCGAACTGAAGACCACGCCCCGGGGGTCGTCCGCCGAGATCCGGACGACATCCACGGTCCGCACTCGCATCCGCGCCGGCCTTTCGGCGCGGACCTTGCCGCCCCTGGAGTGAGCGGGCGTGCCCTGGGCGGATGCGGCAGCACGCTCCGCGGCCGCCTCGGACGCACGGGTGGCCAGGTGCCGGCCCGCCTCGCCCAGCAACTGGGCGACGGCCGGGCTCGCGGCGGTGGCCTCCAGCACGGTGAGACTGCCGGGGGTGACGACGAAGGCGCCGTAGACGTCCCGCTTCCTGACAGCGGACCGCGCCGACGCCTCGTCGGGGTAGAGACGGAAGTCGAAGCCGCCCGGCTCGCTGTGCGCCAGGCCCTCGACCGCGCTCTGACTCGCCGTACTCGTGCCCACGATCCCCACGGGCAGGTCACGCGGCGCCATGCGCGCCGCAGGCCACGCGTAGGCCATCACTCCCAGCGAGATCACCAGTGGCAGTGCCAGCGCCATGATGGCCACACGACGCCATGACTCGTTTCCCGCCAACGGGGTCCTCACGGTCCTGCCTCCCAAAAACGAATGTTCGTTCTTCAAAAGCCCACCCTGCTAGGCTCGCCGTCGAAGAGTCAAGACGAACATTCATTTTTCTTCGGAGAGGATGCCCCGTGCCGAAGGTGTCCCAGGAGTACATGGACGCTCGCCGTACCCAGATTCTGGATGCGGCCCGACGCTGCTTCCTCCGCGACGGCTTTCACTCGACGTCGATGCAGGACCTGTTCGCGGAGTCCGGGCTCTCCGCGGGCGCGGTCTACCGGCACTTCGCGAGCAAGGACGAGATGATCCTGGCCATCGTCGAAGAGAACATGCGTGAGGTCCTGACGCTGGTCCACACCGTCGCCACGACTCGGCCCAGGGGTTCCGTAGGGGCGGTGCTCGCCGAGGTGCTCGACCTCGTGTCGGCCCGGGCCGCGGAACACGACGTCGCCCGGCTGGCCGTGCTGGCCTGGTCCGAGGCCCTGCGAAACCCCACGCTGGCCAGGCAGTTCAGCACCCTGCTGACCCAGATGCGCTCCGACCTCGCGGAGGTCGTGCGAGGGCACCAGGAAAGGGGCGCACTGCCCAAGGAGGTGACCGCCGACTCGATCGCCGGTGCGCTGTTCTGCCTCCTCCCCGGCTACATCCTCCAGGTGGCCATGCTCGACCCCGCCCTCGTGGAGGGGGTCGCCGACGCGGTACGGGCGCTGTGGCCCGATCCGGCCACACCCTGACCGGCTCCGTCGCCGGTCGAGCCGGACCGGCCACCCGGCGGCTCGCGGCCCGCTCGGCATGCCGTCCCGCCCGCCGGTATCGACGCTGCCCGGCGCCCGACAGCCTGTCGATCCGGGGGTCGCTCGCTCAGGCGGGGATGGCCGGCGGGAGGTCGGCGGTGACGGTGGCACCCTGCGGTGTGGTGCGGAGGGTGAGGGTGCCGCCGATCTGCTCGACGCGTTCGTGCATGGACTGGATGCCCACGCCGGGCGTCCACGGCTCGGTGCAGCGGCCGGTGTCCGCGACGGTCACGGTCAGCGACCCGGCGTCGCGCAGGGCCAGGGTGAGCCTGACCGTGGCGCCGTCGGAGTGCCGGGCGATGTTGGTCACCGCCTCCACCGCGACCCGGTACGCGGCGACCTCCACGGCCGCGGGGAGCGGGGGCAGCCGGACCGGAGCGTCGATGGTGAGGTCCAGTGGCCGGCCGTCGGCGGCGCGCAGCTGGGTGACGCGCCGGCGGACGCGCAGCGCCTCTTCGCCGGTCGCCGCCTCCGCCACCACCTCCACGCCGTCCAGCGAGGCCAGCAGGGCCGCCATGCCGCGCCGTACGACGGGATGGTCGTCGGCGACAAGTACCCGGATCGGCCCGGTGGTGGGACGCATGTCCCGATGATGGCCGACACCGGTTCCCGGCGGGGGGCTTTGTCACCCGGGACGTACGGGAAATCCTCCCGGGCCTCCGGGCCGCACCGCACCGGACGCGAGCGCCCGCCACTCGGGTACCCGGCCACCACCAGGGGGAACAGCGCGGCCCCGGACGGGGAGGTGAACCCGTCCGGGGCCGCGCGCCGGGGCGTGTCAGCCGTCCAGCGAGGTCATCACGTGCTTGATCCGCGTGTAGTCCTCAAAGCCGTACGCCGACAGGTCCTTGCCGTAGCCGGACTTCTTGAAGCCGCCGTGGGGCATCTCGGCGACCAGCGGGATGTGGGTGTTGATCCACACGCAGCCGAAGTCGAGCTTCTTGGACATGCGCATCGCGCGGGCGTGGTCCTTGGTCCACACCGAGGAGGCGAGGGCGTACTCGACGCCGTTGGCCCACTCGACGGCCTGGTCCTCGTCCGAGAAGGACTGGACGGTGATGACCGGGCCGAAGACCTCGTTCTGGATGATCTCGTCGTCCTGCTTCAGGCCGGACACGACGGTCGGGGCGTAGAAGTAGCCCTGGTCGCCGACCTGGTGGCCGCCCGTCTCGACCTTGGCGTGGGCCGGCAGGCGGTCGATGAAGCCCGCGACCTGCTTGAGCTGGTTCGGGTTGTTCAGCGGACCGAAGAGCACGTCCTCGTCGTCCGGCAGGCCGGTCTTCGTCTCCGACGCGGCCTTGGCGAGCGCGGCCACGAACTCGTCGTGGATGGACTCCTGGACGAGGACGCGGGTGGCGGCCGTGCAGTCCTGGCCGGCGTTGAAGAAGCCCGCCACCGAGATGTCCTCGACGGCCTTGGGGATGTCGGTGTCCTCGAAGACGACGACCGGGGCCTTGCCGCCCAGTTCGAGGTGGACCCGCTTGACGTCCTTGGCGGCGGACTCGGCCACCGACATGCCCGCACGGACGGACCCGGTGATGGAGGCCATCGCCGGGGTCGGGTGCTCGACCATCATGCGGCCGGTGTCGCGGTCGCCGCAGATGACGTTGAAGACGCCCTTGGGCAGGATGCCGCCGAGGATCTCGGCGATCAGGACGGTGGAGGCCGGGGTGGTGTCCGACGGCTTGAGGACCACGGTGTTGCCCGCCGCGATCGCCGGGGCGAACTTCCACACGGCCATCATCATCGGGTAGTTCCACGGCGCGACCTGGGCGCATACGCCGACCGGCTCGCGGCGGATGATCGACGTCATGCCCTCCATGTACTCGCCGGCCGAGCGGCCCTCGAGCATGCGCGCCGCACCCGCGAAGAAGCGGATCTGGTCGACCATCGGCGGGATCTCCTCGGAGCGGGTGAGCCCGACCGGCTTGCCCGTGTTCTCCACCTCGGCCGCGATCAGGTCCTCGGCGCGCTCCTCGAACGCGTCGGCGATCTTCAGGAGGGCCTTCTGTCGCTCGGCCGGCGTCGCGTCGCGCCAGGCCGGGAAGGCGCGGGCGGCGGCCTCCATGGCGGCGTCCACGTCCGCCTGCCCGGACAGCGGCGCGGTCGCGTACGCCTCGCCCGTCGCGGGGTTGACCACCTCGGTGGTCCGTCCGTCCGCGGCGTCCCGGAACTCACCGTCGATGTAGTTGCGCAGACGACGCAGCTCGGTGCTCACTGCCGGCCTCCTGATCTGGTTCGAGGGTTCACGCTGCCCAGCCCGTCCACCCGGGTCCGGCTGTCCGGTAGCTGAGACACCCCACCCTAATCGGCGCACCGACGTTTTCAACACCCCCGTCGCAGCGCGTTCTGCGAAATCCGCACGGTTCGAAGTCTCAGACAACGGATTTCATTGATCAGGCCTTGCGAAACTGTCGAGACGTCGTGCACAGTGAGGTCGTGGCCAGTCGAAGCGCAGACCAGAGGGACTCCCCCCGCGAGTCCAGGAACGGCAACAGTCCCCAGCTGGACGCCGTCTCCCTCGCCATCATTCAGCAGCTCCAGGAGGACGGCCGCAGGCCGTACGCCGCGATCGGCAAGGCCGTCGGCCTGTCCGAGGCGGCCGTGCGCCAGCGCGTCCAGAAGCTGCTGGACCAGGGCGTGATGCAGATCGTCGCCGTCACGGACCCGCTCACCGTGGGCTTCCGCAGGCAGGCGATGGTCGGGATCAACGTCGAGGGCGATGTCGAGTCCATCGCGGACGCGCTGACCGCCATGTCGGAAGTCGAGTACGTGGTGATGACCGCGGGCTCGTTCGACATCCTCGCCGAGATCGTCTGCGAGGACGACGACCACCTGCTGGACGTCATCAACAAACGCATCCGGGCGCTTCCCGGCGTGCGCTCCACCGAGAGCTTCGTCTACCTGAAGCTGAAGAAGCAGACCTACATGTGGGGAACCCGATAACCGTGACCCAGAAGGACCTCAGCCGCACCGCGTACGACCACCTGTGGATGCACTTCACCCGCATGTCCTCGTACGAGAACTCTCCCGTGCCGACCATCGTCCGGGGCGAGGGCACCTACATCTACGACGACAAGGGCAAGCGCTACCTGGACGGTCTCGCCGGTCTGTTCGTGGTCCAGGCCGGTCACGGCCGCACGGAACTCGCCGAGACCGCCTTCAAGCAGGCCCAGGAGCTGGCGTTCTTCCCGGTGTGGTCCTACGCCCACCCGAAGGCCGTCGAGCTGGCCGAGCGCCTCGCCGGCCACGCGCCGGGCGACCTGAACAAGGTCTTCTTCACCACCGGCGGCGGCGAGGCCGTCGAGACCGCCTGGAAGCTCGCCAAGCAGTACTTCAAGCTGACCGGCAAGCCGACCAAGCACAAGGTCATCTCGCGTGCGGTCGCCTACCACGGCACGCCGCAGGGCGCCCTGTCGATCACCGGCCTGCCCGGCCTGAAGGCCCCCTTCGAGCCCCTGGTCCCCGGTGCGCACAAGGTGCCGAACACCAACATCTACCGCGCCCCGCTCTTCGGCGACGACCCGGTCGCCTTCGGCCGCTGGGCCGCCGACCAGATCGAGCAGCAGATCCTCTTCGAGGGCCCGGACACCGTCGCGGCCGTCTTCCTGGAGCCGGTGCAGAACGCCGGCGGCTGCTTCCCGCCGCCCCCCGGCTACTTCCAGCGGGTGCGCGAGATCTGCGACAAGTACGACGTCCTGCTCGTGTCGGACGAGGTCATCTGCGCCTTCGGCCGCCTGGGCACGATGTTCGCCTGCGACAAGTTCGACTACGTCCCGGACATGATCACCTGCGCCAAGGGCATGACCTCGGGCTACTCCCCGATCGGCGCCTGCATCATCTCCGACCGCCTGGCCGAGCCGTTCTACAAGGGCGACAACACCTTCCTGCACGGCTACACCTTCGGCGGCCACCCGGTGTCGGCCGCGGTGGGCCTCGCCAACCTCGACCTGTTCGAGCGCGAGAAGCTCAACCAGCACGTGCTCGACAACGAGTCGGCGTTCCTGTCGACCCTGCAGAAGCTGCACGACCTGCCGATCGTCGGCGACGTCCGCGGCAACGGCTTCTTCTACGGCATCGAGCTGGTGAAGGACAAGAACACCAAGGAGTCGTTCAACGAGGAGGAGACCGAGCGCGTCCTGTACGGCTTCCTCTCCAAGGCCCTGTTCGACAACGGCCTGTACTGCCGCGCCGACGACCGCGGCGACCCGGTCGTCCAGCTCGCCCCGCCGCTGATCTCCAACCAGGAGACCTTCGACGAGATCGAGCAGATCCTGCGCGCCACCCTCACGGAGGCGTGGACCAAGCTGTAAGCCTCCCCCGCGAGGTCTGATCATCCGACTGGCTGATCAATACCGGCCCCGGTGCCGTCCGTTCGAGTGAGAACTGCGGCCCGGGGCCGTGTGCTGTCCGGCACTCCCCGCGGCGGCTGCCTAGCGTTCCCGTGACCGATCAGCCCAGCCTTCGTTCCCCCGTACGGAGGAACAGGCGCCGGGAAAACGGATCAGAACCGAGGTGTACGCCCATGGAGGCCCCGCCGGACAACGACGTGCTCTGGGCACGCTCCCTGCACTTCATCCACCCCGACGGATCGCCCGGACTCGCCGGAATCTCGCTCGCCGTGCGGGAGGGCGAGATCCTCGCCGTCAGCGGCCCGCGCGGCAGCGGCAAGACGACCCTGCTCCGGTGCCTGTCCGGCCAGGTGCCGGTGCGGCACGGCGAGGTGTGGTTCAACAGCACGCCCCTGCACACCCTCGGCCCGATGCGCCGGGAGCGGCTGCGCCGGGAACGGTTCGGCTGGATCGACCCCGAGCCGATGCTGGTCCCGGAGCTGAGCGTCTGGGAGAACGCCGCGCTTCCGCTGATGCTGCGCGGCACCGGCCGCCGCCGCGCCAAGACCGCCGCGCTGGAGTGGCTGGAGCGGCTCGACGTCGGCGGGCTGTCGCGCAGGCGCCCGCACCGGCTGCAGCAGGCCGAGCGGCAGCGCGTGGCGATCGCCCGGGCGCTGGCCACGGCCCCCACGGTGCTCTTCGCCGACGAGCCGACGGCCCCGCTGCACCGCGCCGACCGCGGACACGTCCTGCGCACCCTGACCACGGCCGCCCGCTCGCACGGCATCACCGTGGTCCTCGCCACGCACGACCCCGACACCGCCGCCCTCGCGGACCGCACGGTGCCCCTGCTGGACGGCCGGCACGTGCGGACCGTGCACCTGCCGGAGGCCCCCGATCCGGAAGGCCGGGCGGCGTGCTCGCTCTCCGTCTGACCCGCGCGGCCCGGCCCGCCGTGCAGCTGCGCCGCCTGCTGGTGGCCGCGGCCTCGGCGGGCACCGGGTTCCTGCTCCTCTCCTGCCTCGGCTACGCCCTGAACCGCCCCGAGGCCGCGGGGGCCGGCGCGCTGCGCCTGGCCTGGTGTGCGGTGCCGGCCGCGGCCACGGTGTACTTCGCGCTCGCGGTCGCCCGCACCGACCCGCACGCCCGCCCGCGCCCCGGCCTGAGCGCGATCGGCCTCGGCCCGGCCCGCCTGATGGCGATGGCGGCGCTGACCACGGCGCTCTCCTCCACCGCGGGCTCGCTGCTGGCCCTGCTGCTCTTCCTCCGCCTCCGCAACAACCCCGCCGGCACGCCCTTCGGCAGCGACGCGGCGGACTTCCTGGCCGCCGGCAGGCCACTGCCCCTTCCGGCGGCCCTGACCCTGCTGGCCCTGCTCCCGGCCCTCGCCACGGCCACGGTGACCCTGGCCCTGCGCCCGAGGGACCCGCGCCACCGACGTGCCGTACGCGCCGAACCGGCCGTATCCGCG